>JAZOCZ010000122.1:0-49631 GCA_045596755.1 Eubacteriales bacterium
CGTTTTTTCAGACCCTAACGGCTTCGATGGTCATCTTTACATAGGTCCCCGTGCCACAGTTTATGCATCTGTTCCTTCAGCCAATGCAGGTATTTTTTCACATTGCTGCAATTATTTCAAATGTGAAGGCACTCTTTATAGCGGTTGTACAAATGGATATAAAAATGAATACGGCGATCTTGTAATGGAAGGCGGCATATGTGATCCCTTCGCGGAACATACTGGTATAAGCTCTGCCTTTGCCGGTCAGCCTCATATGCAAGGTACGACAAAAGTCAATATATTAGGTTATATCTGTACCGCTGATGTACAACGTTCTGCCATTTCCATAGGAAGCGGTGACGTTATATTCTCGGGCACTTCTGCAAAAGCTTACCTTTATAGCAGCGATTGTGTAATTTCCGTAGGCCAAAATAAAAAAGGTTCGTTGGGGTATGGTACAGATGAAAGCCCAGGTGCAGCACATAATTTTTTAGGTTATGAATCAAAGAAGGGTTATGTTACTAATAACAATGGTATTACTGAAGAAATAGTATACGTCACTTGGGGGCTTTGCAGAGCTCATGCGATCTTTGGAGCATCAGAAGTACATAATTACTGGATATCAGCCGCTCAATGGAATAAAATCAAAGCAAAAAACCCTTCTACCTCGGATGTAGACACCCAAAACATCCCTGCCTTAAACTATCAACTTACTCACTCGGGAACGTATACCCAAAACGCTGGAGCGTTCGTAATGGCGCGTTCATATGGCACGACCGATGACACAGCCTCAAAGGAATTGAACTCCGCAGCTCTTTTCTGCGCAGGTGGAAAGGTAGGGTCAAAAGATTATTATGCAATCAACATTGAAGGAGATGGAACAACAGCATATTTTCGTTCCAACGAAATCGCCATTCTGACAGACCATGCTTCTATGAGGGTAGGCTCTTTGGCTAAGGTAGTTGCTTCAACAGATTACAGTCCAGAACGTAAACAGATAACCGTGACCGAAAACGCTCAGTTTCAAATGGGCAACGTTGAGTGGGGCACATACTGCTACAAGGGAATAAGTACCACAGACATTGCATCAAACGTAGGCGGTTCATTGCTCGTTGAAAACAGCGGCAAAATGGAATGTAATGCCGCAGGCGGCAGTTCAGGTTTTTCCATCGGCGTTGAAGCAGGTGGTGGAATTACTGTTCAAACAAATGGAACTCTCGAAGCCCATGTAGACAGCAATGGAACGGGAAGTTCAACCCAACATAATTATTCTATGGGAATTCATAGCTGGGGTGATATTAAAATATTATCTGGGGCAAAGGTTGAATCAACCGCTGGATCAACCGCTCTCAGACAAATGTTCGGAAACCTCACCATATCAGGGGATAATACTTACTGCGAATTTGTGTCAAGAGGCGGTCAGTTTGATCATGAAAATCGATTAGGAACTTGGGGACAAAACATTCGCGGTCCTCTTTCCTCAGGAGGGTTTTCCAGCGCATATATTTCCGGCGGTACAGTCGAATGTTCAATTCAAGGTACGAACGTAGGAAACCGGTATGCAATGGGCATAGGAAGCCTCTTGGAAATTTATGGCAATTCTAAAGTTAAATGTTACAACACAGAAAAAGGAATAGATGCGAACCAGGTTAAAGTATATGGCGACGCGAAGGTTAACATTTCAAACGTTAAAACAGGAATAAACGGCAGAGATTCCGTTGAAATAACCGACGCATCGGGATCGAGTGCGACAGTTAATATAACCGCAGAGCAAAACGGAATTGTTGGCGGGAATAGCGTAAATATTTCAGGAATACCAAACGTCACGGTAAATTCCACCGCAAGCAGTACTACAAGCGCATGCATCTGGTCAAACGCAGTAACCGTTAACCTTTCACAAGCGGGCAAAGTTACCGCATCCAACACAAGCGGTGCGTACGGAATAGGAACTTCCGCAGGTAACGTTACAATTTCAGGAAACGGAACCGTTAACGCAACAGGAACAAAAGCAGGTATTTATTCGGCAAATAACGTTACAATTTCAGGCGCGGGAACAAAAAATGTATACGAATTTTCTAACGTTATTGCTTCAGGTAGCGGTACAGACGGAATTGGAATTCACGCAGGAAAGACCTTCAATTCATCCTCATGTACACTTAATGCAAGCGGTACCAAACACGGTATAAACTCTGTCGGCGTCCTTACGATTGGAGATAGATCCACAGTTGATGCTGTTTCCACTTCAGAATGTGCCGTGAATTCCTCCAATTCAGTTAGAATTTCTCCATATGCTTCTCTAAAAGCATTGGGAAAAACCGTAAAAAACAACGGGTCAGTTAATCCCGCTCCTGTTTCTACTATCAATGGCAACCCGAAAGTATACGAAGTTAAATTCCGCTATGCAACGGTTGATAATGACAGGGATGATGATGGAAACATAGACAATCCAATAGACGTTACCACAAGGGACTACAAAAACGAATATTTCAAGTATCAGCTTCATCGTAACATCAATTCGGGATACAGTACGTTGGCAGACGATTATAAGATCCTTTATAATAATACTGAGAATACTTATCTCGGCATAGGTCACGACAAAGATACAACTCTCTACGTTTACTTACCCGCAGGAAGTTATTTAAACACCGTTGATGCATACGATAGTGCAACCAATACGAATCAAAATAGCGTTGAATATGGTGTTGCAGGATATAACAAAATTGATGAAAGCGGAGAATTGATGTTCAATGCAAGTTTCGAAATGGGTGCATACACGAACTACAACAGTAGCTTCGCATCATCACCTAACGTTGTTTCATCAAATATAGAAGTTTATCCTCTTGTTTCATATTCCTTGGAAACGTTCCAAATCTACGATATAGATGGAAACGCAGTGAAAGTTAGCATAAAAGACGATAAAGGAAACCCCCTTTCGTGCTCTGACGGAGATGAATATTTAACCTGGAGCGAAGTTAAATACTATATTGAAAATATAGTTAAAGAAAATAGCGAAAGCGATAAACTTAATTTAAATATAAAAGTATTGAAAGATTCTTTTGCATTCTCTACAATAACGGTTCCAAGCGGTGTAAAAATCAAAATGAGCGGAAATGCTACTATTTACAGAGCACTTATATGGGATGAGAATAAAATTTCCAAAAACCCACTTAACACAAATTTCCCCATACAAGGTGGTTCAATGCTCGAAGGATACGATGACATTTTGAATTTCTATTCACCTTCTGAAAGAAAATATAATTCAGAAACAGGCTATCCGAAAAACAGCTCGAATGAAAAAAACGGCTTAGCGTTGCCTTTATTCCATCTAAACGGTACAGCCGATCTTACTTTTGCTATTGGATCAAACGTGAATTTTGATGAAAAAATACCCGCAGATAAAAATAATTAAAAATCCAAAAACCAATAGCCTCTCGATTCGTCGAGGGGCTTTTACTCTTAACAGTTTTTATTTTACCACAGCGAATTTACGATAAATAGACAGAAAAATCAAATACAGTCGAAATAAGACACACGATTTCCCGTTGTTTTTTAAAAACCATTGAAAAATATGTTTTTATATGATACAATAAAGAAAAAGTTCAAAAATATATTTTTGTGTTATTTGTGCTATGAAAAAATATTTATTCTTTATTCTGATTTTATCCTTTATTTTACCCTTATCTGCAAAGGCGGAGAACGCACCGCTTTTTACGTTGAAGGATGAAACCGTCGAGTTTTCTCCACATGGTTATATGCCTTCGGCAGAGAGCAAAAATTCGGGAATCCTCCCCCTTATATCCTATTTTGCCGTTGACGTAAAAAGTTCATCTCCTGTACCGCTACCGCTTAAAACCCCCGGAACATACCAAATTTTCGCCACATTCGATGGAAATGATAAATATGAAAAGACGGAAGTTTCCGCATTAGTTACCATTGTTCCAGCCTACGCAAAAATCGTTACAGACTACGACACAGTTGCATATTCAAAGATGGAAAATCCTGTCAGATACAAAATCGAGCCTGAATGGGCAGAGGACTTTCTTGACGTTGAAATAGATTATTTTCCCATAGAGAATGACTCCTCCATGCCAAGCGTGAAATTGAAAGCACCCGTAGATTTAGGGACGTATTATACTGTTTTCAACGTTACGTCAGCAACCGAAGGTGTTGTTTGTGAAAACAAGTATATGATTTATAAAATTGCTCCGTACCGCGGAAAAAAACTTTCTTACGAGGAAAGCAGAGCATCCGTTCCCAAAAACTTCACGTGCGTTTTCCAAAAACTTGATACCGTATACGAGAGAGATAAGCCCATAACGGTTAATTACACCCTTTCCCATGCCGCTATATCCGGAAAAATACTTTACCGAAAGGTATATCCAAACGGAACGTTTTCAGAATATTTCGAAGAAACGCCCATAGAACCTGGGGAATATTCCTGCGGTTACTTTTTGGGAAGCACGTGCATTGGTGAAGGAAATATATTTATAGATAAACGAGAAGCAATAATCACTCTTGAAAACAAAACCGTTGAATACAAAGAAGGCGGAATAACGCCTTCCGCAATATGCGAAAACGAGGACGTGGAGATTGATTTCACCGCCTTTTTAATGGATGAAAACGGAAACGTTACAATGGAGGAAGTACCCATCCCTATAAAAAGATGCGGAAAATATTCCATTATTGCTTATCCAAAAGACACGTTACATTATAAGCGAACCTATGCTTACGGATTTATGGAAATCCTCCCCTCCACACCTGAAATATCCGTCACAAAAACGCAATTTATCTATGATGGGACAGAGAAAAATATAGGCGTAGAAATAATTCCATCCGAAGTTAAATATTCGGTACGATATTTTGAATGGAACGACAGAGAAAGCAACGTTCCCCTTGGCTCTGCACCAACACGTGCAGGAAAATACCTTGCCGTTATAACCGCATATGATGAAAATGGCAATTATAAATCCATCACAGAATCCTCGGTAATGTATATAGACGAGGTTATTTCGCCAAAGCCTGACCCAAAATCAACGTTGCTTGAAAAAATTCTTCTTTGCGTTCTCGGAGCAGTAGTTTCCGGAGGCATCGTCGCAGGAGTTTTGATGTGGAAAAAAGCGAAACTTAAATAATGTGGAATGAAAAAATGCTTTTCACGATTTTTTTCGTGAAAAGCATTTTAATTTTAATTCGTAGGATTCGTAAAAAACGCAACCAGAACGTTAAGGTTAAAATTTGAATCCATAATTTATTCCGAATTACGAATTGATTATTATTTTTTCTTTTTAAGAACTACCACAATAATAACCGCAGCAACGACTATTACAACGCCTGCAACGATACCGATAATCAAGCCACCGTTTCCACCGTCATTATCATCAGCCTTGGATTCTTCAGCCTTGGACTGTTCAGCTTTAGATTCTTCAGCTTTAGATTCTTCGACCTTGGACTCCTCAACTTTAGATTCTTCAGCCTTGGATTCTTCCGTTGATTCATCTATGGGTTCATCCACGGATTCTTCCTCAGAAGGTTCTTCGCTTTCTTCTTCTGATGATTCTTCAGGAGCTACAACGTCGGGAATAGCGTTACCGCGACCCCAGATTTCAATTTCGCTGATGGAGAAGCAATATGAAGGACTCCAAGCGATAATCTGAATATATTTTGCAGTTACAGGGCTATTGAACTTATATCTATAATCATAATAGCCGTTTTCTGAGCCGTCTTCCGTGTGGTTGTCGACAACGATTTCGAAATCCTTGATCTTTTTATAGTTTATACCGTCAGTTGAAAGGTTAATGATTACTTTTTTGTACTCAATACCTCTGTTCCCTTTTCCATCTTCACCGTTTTCCCAGCCAAAGTCAAAGGAGTTCCAGACGTTTCCGAGGGTAATTTCATAAATATCGTCATAAGTTTTATCGAGGGTAAACGTAAATTGGTGGGTAGCAGTTGTTCCAACGAGAATTGCACTTTCGCCAGGACGTTCAGCACCTGCGATAACTTTGCCGCTTTCTGTTGTGGTTGTGTAATAGGGGCTTACACCGTCCGTAAGAAGTGTACACTGATCATCGCCATAATACTTTGTATAATCAGCGCTGGACAAATAACCGATTTCATGACCTGGGGTTGTAGAATAAGAGCCTACGCTGGCATAGTTGATAGCATCGCCTTCTGCGGAAACTGTAACCGTAGCAGTTGATACAAGAACCAACAAAACCGTTAAAATTGCGAAGAGTTTTTTCATAATTAGCCTCCAGTATTTTTTATATTCTCACGGCAAGCCGTGCAGAAATCAAACTTTTGACATATAAGGATTCAGTTGTCGCTCGTAGGAAAGTTGTGTTGAACCTCCATGACCCGGATAAATCTTATATTCACCAGGGTATCTTTTTAACTTTTTTAGTGAATTCATCATCTTTGAGACATCACCGCCGAAAAGGTCTGTTCTGCCTACTGTGCCTTTGAAAAGCGTATCCCCTGAAAACATATAGTCCCCAAAAATGTAACAAACAGAGCCGTCAGTATGTCCAGGAGTATGTAAAACGGTGAATTCAAAGCCGTTTATTTCGTATCTGCCCTCTTTTTCAAAAAGATAATCCGCAGGAGCAAAGGGTCTGGGATCGTATGGCAAAATGGACGTAAACGTATCCTGCTCCGTCAACGAATGAGCGTCCGCTTTATGAATTGCCACAGTTGTTCTCACAGTACGTAAATCGCCAACAGCGAGAATATGGTCAAAATGACCGTGGGTAAGAAGCACCAACGACGGATACGCATTCATCTCAAAAAGTGCACTTTTGATAACGTTCAAATCGTCTCCCGGATCAATAACCACAGCAGGACCTCGCTCGTTACCCGCTTTTCTGAAAACGTAACAATTAGTTTCATACCCAACTACAAGTTTTTTAAATATATATCCTTCTAAAAACACAACAACACTCCAAGGGAATAGGAATCAGGCATTAGACTAACGCCAAGGCATAGGCAAGAGGCAGGAGGGAAGAGTAAAAATTTTCTTTCCTGATCCCTTTTGCCTATCACGGCACAGGTGACGGTTCATTTAATTCGGAATTCGGAATTCGGAATTCGGAATTCGGAATTGAGGAAATTTTTCTCCCGTTGGTCGAAAAATATTTTATATAATTGCTTTTCGAACGCAGAGAGAAAAGCTACCTTTATTCCGCATTCCGCATTTCGCATTTCGCATTCCGAATTGAATAAATTTTTCTGTATATTTTCCCATTTTCTGTACAAAATATAATCAAATACGAAAGAGAGGTAATAAAAAATGAGTCCCAAAGAATTACAATACGTTGACGACGCTCTCAGCCACGAAAAGTTTTTGAAAACACAATGTGAAAACACCGCACAAAGACTATCCAACGCAGACCTTAAAAACTTTGTAAACCAACTCGCACGTGACCATGAAGAACTTTTCGGAAAACTCTTTTCAACACTTTAACTAATTAAAGAGAGGTATTTTTATGGATGACAAAACCTTAATGGAAAATTTACTCCTTACAACAAAAGGCGCTTGCGATTTATATCTTCACGGATGTATCGAAGCCTCAAACGATTCAGTAAAGCAAACGTTCAACACCGCCCTTGACAAATCCTTGAAAATGCAAAAAGATATTTACTCAAAGATGGAAGCAAACGGCTGGTATCCAAAAGAAAACGCAGAGCAACAGCAGATAAATAAAACCAAAACAAAGTTTCAGGCACAATAATGGATAATTCGGAATTCGGAATGCGCAATTCGTAATAATTGGAAAGCTCGGTTCGAGGATAAAAACTCGGATTGAGCTTTTTATTATTAAAATTGCTTTTTGACCGCAGGAAAAAAGCTACCTTTATTCCGAATTCAAAACGCTCCGCGTTTGCCTATTTCCTATAATACTTATAATATGCCATAACAGTTCTGTTTTTGCCTTTATCAAGGTCAAAACCCGAAATTGTTGCACCCTCAAGGCTCATAAATTCCCACGCTTCCATGTTGAGAATCACCGTTCTGAACACAACTACGCCACCGCAGATAATTGCAAGTTCGTCGTTTGATACGTGTATGAAGCCTTCCCTGGCAATAATACGTTCTTCACCCTTTTCATCGCGTTCAAGTACGTACCTGACATGCTTCTCATGAAGTCTATCCGCCATATATCGTTTGAATTTGGGGCTTTTCGGGTCTTTAGGAGGCTTATCCTTACGGAAGCCCAACTTATCTAAAAAGGACATGTTATCCCACCATTATCTCGTTTATCTCTTTGATAATCTTTGACATATACGTATAGTTGCTTGAAGCACCGTTGCTGTTATGGGTATAAAGCACCAATATGTAAGGCTCGTCCGCCATAACTATCGCACAATCGTGATGATATCCGCCGCCTGAACCGCTCTTGTGAGCAACTTCGTATTCATAACCAAGGGCTTTATCTATCATATTTCCGGTAGCGTTTACAAACGTTGTATAAAGACCGCTTCCCAGGGAATCCTCACGGCAGAAATTATATATTTCATTCCACCACAAAGCCGCATCTCTTGCGGAAACCTTTGGCCAATTTTCTTTCGTCTGTTCCCAGTTTGCGCATCCCATATCCTTGCACATTTGCATGATTCCGTCATCGCTGAGATAATCCCTTAACATTATGTATGCAACGTTGTCGCTATGCAATATGGAATATGAAATCAAGGTTTTAAGCGTATATTTCGTACCCGATTCAGCCTTTCTGATAACACCGCTTCCAGGGTAGTAATATTTTGAAGAAGTATAAGTCATCTTATTGGAAAGATTCAGCTTTCCTTCGGATGCAAGTTTGTACGCATAAAGCGCCGTTGGTGCTTTGAAGGTTGACATACATCTCCATTGTTCATCAACGTTATATCCAATACTCGCACCGTCGCTTATCCTTATGGCAAGAAAACTTGCATCGCAACGCGAATTAGAATTTATAGCCTTCATAAGTGCGGTAACGTCTTCCGAAAGGGGTTTCTTTGCAGAGTTTGTTCCTTGGATAACCGTTACGGTGTCGGCTGAATATTTATTGTTCTGAATCAGATTGCTAAGAGCACCGTTGGGAGCTATAAGAGATACGTTTTCGTTTTTATCCGACGTACTTCCATTTGGCTTTTGAGTTGGTTTCGTATTCGTTGTTCCGCCCGAATTCTGATTTTTCAACGCAAGCAACGTTGCATAGGATGCCTGCGCACCCGATGAGTTTGCACTTGTTCCCATGAGTTTTATGGTGGAAACCTTATCGCTGGATGCTGTTTCATCTGATGGAACGTAGAAGAATATATCTCCCGCTCCTGATTCGGGAATGACTATAACCGCCTCCGTGTCCCAATTTCCCTGTGAAACAGCCCCTTGCGGTTTAACCGCGCTGGTTGCTTCGCCATCTTTCAAAACAACAGATGACCCTGTCTGACAGGAGACAAGGAAAAAAGAAGAAGCAACAAGGAAAGAAGCACAGATTCTTTTCAAGGGAAGCCTTTTATTCAATTTTGAAACCGCTTCAAAAGTCATAAAAACACCCTACAAAAGTCATTTTATAAACGAAGAAGTATAAACCTACTCGTCGCTCTTAAAATTATATCACAAATTTCTTGTTATGTCAACATCTTTTTTTGTGTAAAATTTCCCAACCAAAAATCAAAGGCGATAAATCACAGGAAGGATATTTCTGCAAAGCACATAGAGTGCTGTGATGATACATCCCGCAAAAAGAAGTTTCAAATTGCAAAGGCGAGAAAGAACCTCTCCCGCCTTTTTATTTCCGAAAAGCCACGCCACGTTCAGAAGAACAAGAGAGAAAGCCAACAAAACCAACGCCACAGGCACGAAAGCGTTGTACGAAAACGCTTCCAAAATACGTCCCTGCGACAATGCGTTCACACATCTTGTGCCACCGCAGGTAAGACATTTTATGCCGTAGATTTCATAGAACCTGCACCCGCCAAGACCGTCAATCATAAGTTGTGAAAGCCATTTCGAAAAGACACACAATCCGAAAAAAACGGTATCAATAGCCAGAACAAGAATTTTCTTTTTGTTTCGGAACATCTCAATTACATACTGACCGCAAATTCGTTATAAAAGCTTCCGTATTCCTCTAAAAATTCAACGCCGAAAACACTAACCACAACAATGGCGAATGCAAAAAGCAAAATCCAGATAACAGCATGAACGATGGAAATTATCATACCTGCCGTTGCAAGTCCGTTTGGGAATCCTGCTTTTTTGGATTGAACACGTCCAACTATAGAAAGCACCATTCCTACAATGATAAGAAAGAATGCAACAAAAGGATGAATACAGCAACTAAAGAAGGAACAAAGGCTAAGAACAAATCCCGCGATACCGAGCCCCTTGCCGGGATTTTCCGCGACCGGCTGCTGAACAAAGGGGTGTCCCGTAAACTGAACGTTAAAATTAGGATTAAAATTCGGATTTGCGTTTAAGTTTGGATTTTGAGGGTTAAAGTTTGGATTTTGACCGTTAGCGTTTTGATTTTGCCATCTCAAATTCGGGTTATCAGCATTAGAAGCGGTATTTTGATTTTGCCATCTTAAATTTGGATTTTGAGCATATGTATTTGGCAATTCGGTTGTTTTTTGAGATTCACTTTGTTGCTCGTTTTCCACGGTTTTCGTCACGTTTTCTGCAGTTTCATTTTGAGGAGCTACGCTATCCTCTACTTTTGTTGGTTGTTCATTCAAATCATTTTCTCTTTCGGGATACTTATTCATTGTGTTTCCTCCATAGTTTTATATTTTCAATAATTTTTTCGTTATTTCTTCAAGTTTACTTGCCAAAACGAGAATTTCTTCTTCTGTGTTAAAATATGAAATCCCCACTCTCAACGCGGATTCTGACAACTCCTTTGAAAGTCCGAAGGCGGAAAGAATTTTATTTTCCTTCGCTCTCGCAGAGCAGGCAGATGATGCTGAAACGTATATTTCTTCAGCAGACAGGGCGTTTATAACAGTTTCGCTTTTGATTCCCGGAATGGAAAAATTCAAAACGGTACATACAGAAACATCAGGCGTATTTATAACAACCTTTTCGCAAAGAGTTTCCAAAAGTTTTTCCGAGAGAAGTTTTTTCAATGACAAAATATGGGCATTTCTCTCTTTTTTCGATTCATTCCAAGCGGAAACAGCGGCTGAAAACGCCATAATACCAGACATATTCTCCGTTCCCGAACGGAATCCCTTTTCCTGTCCGCCGCCTCTTATGAAGGGTTCGAGTTTTATATCTTTTTTGAGGAAAATCCCTCCGCAGCCCTTTAATCCACCAATTTTATGAGCGGAAAAGGATGATGCATCACAATATTTCGTGAAATTGACGTTTGTTTTCATAAAACTCTGGACGCAATCGGAATGGAAGTACGCTCCGCTCTCACTTTCGTCAATAGCTTCCCTTATTTTCGCAATATCGTATAAAGCACCCGTTTCGTTGTTGGCATGCATTATAGTTACGAGAGAGGTTTTCTTTGCCAACGCCTCCCGCAATTCGTCCATATTTATAACCCCACCCTTAGTTGAAAGCCTTATAACCTCGAAGCCTTCTCTTTCAAGGAGAGAAACAGGTTCTTCCACGGATGGATGCTCCGAATCCGTCGTAATTACCCTTTTTGCTCTTTTGGAATTTTTTCTCGCAAGTCCGAGAATGAGGGTGTTATTGCTCTCGCTTCCCCCGGATGTAAAAAACAACTCCGATTCACTGCATTTAAGGACGGAAGATATATTTTTTCTTGCTTCTGAAAGCATCAGATTTGCTTTCGTTCCCAAGGCATGAGGAGAGGAAGGGTTGCCGAAATATTCCATCGCCGAAATTGCCGCATCAACGGCTTTTTTATCAGGTTTTGTCGTAGATGAATTGTCAAGATAAATCATACTTACACCTTATTTGAGGATTACTAATTCTTTGTGCAGTCTTATTATACTACAAATTTTAATAAAAGTCAATTTTAAGAGGAGAAATTTATATAAAATTGTTACAACATTTTTCTCATATGCTATTTACTTTTTCGTGATTTTGGTGTATAATACGATTAGTTTGGATTATAGGGTGTTTTTCCGTTTATGCTCCCCGTGGTTCAGACAATTACATATATCAGGAGGTACAAATGGAATTTGCAATTGGCGCCATTTGCGCAGTTGTTGGCTTAGGTCTCGGCTTTTTTGCAGGTTTGTTATACCGCAAATCCATTGCGGAAAAAGCAATCGGTTCTGCTGAAAAAGAAGCTGAAAGAATAGTCGAACAAGCTAAAAAGGACGGAGAATCCAAAAAGAAGGAGCTTTTGCTTGAAGCAAAAGAGGAAACCTTAAAAATTAAAAACGAACATGAGCGTGAGAACAAGGAAGCAAGAGCTGAAATCGCAAGAATGGAAAAAAGAGCGATTCAGAAGGAAGAATCCCTTGACAAAAAACTCGATGCCGTAGCAAAAAAAGAAGAAATTCTTGCTGAAAAATTGAAGGCTAACGAAGCCAAAATTGAAGAAATCGAAAAACTCAAAGCACAAGAACTTGAGGAACTTCAAAGAATATCAGGCATGACCACCGAGGAAGCAAAAGAACTTATCGTTTCCAAGGTTGAAGACGAGGCAAAAATCATTGCCGCAAAACGTTTGGTAGCAATAGAAGCAGACCTTAAAGAAACAGCCGAAGAAAAGGCTCAGGAAATTATCGTAACGGCAATGCAGAGAATCGCTTCTGACAGCGTTGCTGAAAAAACCGTTTCAGTTGTTGACCTTCCCAACGATGAAATGAAGGGAAGAATCATAGGCAGAGAAGGAAGAAATATCAGAACTATCGAAACGTTGGCGGGGGTTGACCTTATTATTGACGACACATCTGATGCCATCACAATTTCAACCTTCGACCCCACGAGACGTGAAATTGCAAGACTAACCCTTGAAGCTCTCGTTGCAGACGGAAGAATTCATCCTTCCCGCATTGAAGAAATGCTTGAAAAGAGCCGCAAGGAAGTTGAAGCGACAATCAAAAAAGAGGGCGAACAAGCTACCTACGAAACAGGCGTCCACGGCGTTAACATGGAGCTTATCAAAACCCTTGGTAAACTTAAATACCGTACAAGTTATGGTCAGAACGTTCTCAGACATTCAATCGAAGTTGCTCATCTTTCTGGCATGATCGCAAAAGAGTTGGGCGTCGATGCTTACATAGCAAAACGTGCAGGGCTTCTCCACGATATCGGTAAAGCAACGAGTCAGGAAGCAGGCGGTTCACACGTTCAGATCGGTGTTGAACTTGCAAAGAAATACAAAGAAAGCAAAGAAGTTGTCCACGCTATCGAAGCACATCACGGCGACGTGGAAGCAAAGAGCGTTTATGCCGTTATCGTTCAGGTTGCAGACGCTATTTCCGCAGCCCGTCCAGGTGCCAGACGTGACAACCTTGAAAATTACATTCGCAGATTGCAAAGACTTGAAGAAATTGCAACGGGATTCGAAGGAATCGAAAAAGCGTTTGCAATTCAGGCAGGCAGAGAAATTCGTGTTCTTGTTAACCCTGAAATGATAAGCGATGCAGATATGATTCTCAAAGCAAGAGATATCGCAACAAAGATTGAGGAAGAACTCGAATATCCAGGTCAGGTCAAGATAAACATGATAAGAGAAACGAGAGTTTTTGATTATGCCAAGTAATTCCTTGGTTATACTGACATTGGGTGACGTAACAGGTCTCAAGGCGTTGGATTTTGTTTGTTCGAAACTTCGTAAGTTAAAACTTTTATACGGTGCGGACGTGGTTATAGTCAACGGTGAGAACGCCTCAAAAAGCGGCGGTCTCGACGGTGAAGATGCAAAAAAACTTATCAGCGCAGGAGCAGACGTTGTAACGGGCGGAAACCATACCTTGCGTGGCAGACGAATCAGTGAGGCTATGGAGGACAACCCCGAAATAATCCGTCCTATGAATTACCCCGAATCTTGCGCAGGTAAAGGACATGTTGTAATTACCGTAGGAAACGGTATAAAACTCATGGTTGTAAACGTGGCAGGTCAGGTTTATATGGAGCCTGCAGATTCCCCGTTCAGCTGTGTAAACAAGGTGTTGAACAGCGAAAAATTCGACGTTTGCGTCGCTGATTTTCACGGTGAAGCCACAAGCGAGAAAGCGGCATTCGCAAGATATTTCGACGGACGTATAAACTTCACCTTCGGAACTCATACCCACGTTCAGACAGCTGATGAAACCTATCTTCCAAAAGGAAGCGGATTTATAACTGACATTGGGATGTGCGGACCTGTCAATTCCATTTTGGGAACTGACCCCGACGTTATAATCAACCGAATGGTTAAAAGGGATATGGCACCTTTTACAAAAGCTGAAGGAGATATAAAAATCTGCGGTGCTTGTGTAACGATAAATCTTAACACGGGATACGTTACCGATATTAAACGAATTCAGTATATGGAAAATTGAAGGGATAACCTTCAAGAATCGAAGGCACCCTTTCGTAAGTATGATTTTTTCAAACGTAAACGGTATTATCTTTTTTCAAATGAAAGGATTCTCTTTAACCAAACGAAAGATTCACCTTCGAATCAAAAATAATTACAAGAGGTTTTTGAAATGAACAAAACTTTTAAAAGAATAATAACTGCGATTTTTTCAGTTATTTCACTTGCTGCTTGCTCACTTACGGCTTTCGCTGAGGATGCTGCAGGTGGATCTAACACAACAGGCGGCAATCAGACCCCCACAGGTTCTGGCATGACTTCTCTCATTATAATGACTGCCGTATTCATCGGCGTAGGCTACTTCTTCATTATTCGACCCGAGAAAAAGCGTAAAAAGGAAGCACAGGAGCTTCGCGACAACCTCAAACCAGGCAACAGAATAACAACAATTGGCGGTATCGTTGGAACGGTTGAAAAGGTTACGGATGATGAAATCTTCCTTACAAACGGTCTCGTTCTCAAACGTTGGGCACTTCGCACCATCGATGAATCACCCGCCGAAAATGCTGTTACCTACTACGAAGACGAAGAATCCGAAGAATAATTTTTGGGGGATTTTGAAAAATCCCCCTTAAACTTTTCTTGGGGTATTTTTGAAAAAATACCCCAAACCCCAAAAACTTTAATTGCTATCGCCCCGAAAGGTTGAGATACACCTCAAGGGCGGTTTTTCTTTGCTAAAAAGGTGAATTACTTGTAGCGATAACTCACCAAACGAAAAAAGTGCGACAAAAGAGCAGAAAACTGTTCCCCAAAAAAACGCCCCCCAAAGGGCATTTACCTTTCGGGGTGTCGTTTTATACATGAATTCAATTTAATTATTTATAGATTTGAATAGACATTCCACACATCCATCAAGCTTTCCATTTGATTTTTTTAGCTGGAACTTTTCGGTATAACAAATCCTTGAAAACCCATAGCTTTTCGGGTGGGAAATCAGAAACGTCAACAACGAACGCTTGACGTCTGTTGACAAAAAGGTATACGTCAGTTTTTTGATTTTCAACTTTTTTTATTGTAAAATAGTCGCTCGTTGAGGAATTTGTTCCGTTTTTAAGTTGAGATTCTACCGTATAATTATCCTCATTGAACGTAAATTTTACAGCGGCATTATAAGTCAGCGATTTTTCCAAGCCTACGCGAGGTAGTATTATTTCAATTAAAAGCCACAGAAAATCAATAACGCCAAAAATTGCAAGTCCAACTATATCTTCTGTCGCAAAGGAATCGAAAAAGAACGTTCCCAAACAACTTACGATAACAACTATATTGCATACCAAAAGCACTATCCATCCGTTACCGTTCTTTGCTATATGGTTGCTTAAACCAAGAATCCTTTCTTTTGTGTAAACTGTTCTTGCTTCTATTGGCATTTCAACACCTCATTTTAATTAGTTTAATTATATACACAAACAATATACCACCTTTTTTCTTTGGTGTCAATAGTTTAGCGGAAACTATTTGAACGCAGTCCTCACTCTGAAATTTTATTTATTCTATGAAAAATGATATTACTTAAGATGAATTCCGCTCTGCAATAAAGCAATTCACGGCCATGCGCATGACATAACTGTAGCTTTATGTGAAGTTTGATAAATCGATGTCTGTTTTTGAGGATTATTGAATAGAGTTTTCCTACCTTGATGACTTTAAGTGTTGATGTGTTAAATGGATAGAATACTACGCTAAAACTATTTGTCCTAAAGTAAAAGTTCCCGATGGTTGTGTAATAGCCATCGGGAACTTTTACTATTGAATATAAATAATATTTCGTGTGTTGTTTTACCCCTTTAACGCGTCAGCAATTAAAAGTTTTTAGGGGTTTGGGGTGCTTTTTTCAAAAAGCACCCCAATAATAACCAAATATATGCTTTCTCTTTTGATTCTTTTCTCTTTCACGGAAAGAGAAAAGAATTTATTGAGCAGCTGCTTCGATGATTTTTACAAAGTCGGGAGCTTTGAGGGATGCACCACCGATAAGACCGCCGTCAACGTTCTTCTTGGAAAGAAGCTCTGCAGCGTTAGTAGCGTTCATAGAACCGCCGTACTGAATAGTTGTTGCTTCTGCAACGTCTGCACCGTAGAGTTTTGCGAGAACGCCTCTGATGATAGCGCAAACTTCTTCTGCCTGATCAGCAGTTGCAGTTTTGCCTGTACCGATAGCCCAAACGGGTTCGTATGCAATGATGATGTTTTTCATTTCTTCTGCAGGAATGCCGAGAAGGTCAACCTTTGTCTGCATGGAAACGATTTCTTCTGTGATGCCCTGTTCTCTCTGTTCGAGAACTTCGCCAACACAAAGGATAACTTTGAGTCCGTTTGCGAGAGCAGCCTTAACTCTTGCGTTTACTGTGTTGTCAGTTTCACCGAAATACTGTCTTCTTTCGCTGTGACCGATGATAACGTATTCAACGCCTGCTTCTTTGAGCATTGCACCAGAGATTTCGCCTGTGAATGCACCTTTTTCTGCCCAGTGAATATTCTGTGCGGAAATTTTTATGTTGCTTCCTTCTGCAGCTGCTTTAGCGGCAGCGATAGATGTGAAGGGAACACCTGCGATAATTTCACAGTAGGATGTATCTTTTCCTGCAAGTTCTGCTTTGATAGCGTTGATAAGTGCCGTTGCATCAGCGGCTGTGTTGTTCATTTTCCAGTTACCGGCGATAACTGCTCTGCGAGTTGCTTTATTCATTGTCAATTCGTCCTTTCGTTGTTGGGTGTTGATTATTTGTCGGTCATTGCTTCGATACCGGGAAGTGCTTTACCTTCGAGGAATTCAAGGGAAGCACCGCCGCCTGTGGAAATGTGGCTCATCTTATCGCCAAATCCGAGGATGTTAACTGCTGCTGCACTGTCGCCGCCGCCGATAATTGTTGTTGCATCGGTTTCTGCAAGTGCTTTAGCAACTGCTATTGTACCTTTAGCAAGGATTGGGTTTTCAAATACGCCCATAGGACCGTTCCAAACAACAGTTTTAGCGTTCTTAACCTCTGCTGCAAAGAGTTCACGAGTCTTTTCACCAATGTCAAGGCTCTGCATATCAGCAGGGATAGCATCAGCAGGAACGATAGTTGTTTCGATTTCTGCATCAATGGGGTTGGGGAAGTCTTTGGTAATTGTGCAGTCAACGGGAAGAAGAATCTTAACGCCTTTTTCTTCAGCTTTCTTAAGCATCTGTGCGCAATAGTCGATCTTTTCGTCATCAACGAGGGAAGTACCGATTTCATAGCCCTTAGCCTTAAGGAAGGTATATGCCATACCGCCACCGATAATAAGGGTATCAGCTTTGTTGAGAAGGTTTTCGATAACTGCCAACTTGTCTGCAACTTTTGCACCGCCGAGGATGGTAACAAAAGGTCTTACAGGGTTGTTTACAGCATCGCCAAGGAACTTGATTTCTTTAGCCATGAGATATCCGTTAGCGGATTCTTCAACGAAGGAAGCAACGCCTACGGTTGAGCAGTGTGCTCTGTGTGCGGCACCGAATGCATCGTTTACAAAAATATCTGCAAGAGAAGCCAATTCTTTGGAGAATGCTTCACCGTTCTTGGTTTCTTCTGCACGGTAACGAGTGTTCTGAAGAAGAACTATGTCGCCATCTTTCATTTCAGCAACAGCCTTCTTTGCGTTTTCGCCAACAACTTCGTCGTCAGCAGCGAAAACAACTTCCTTACCAAACTTTTCACTAAGTCTTACTGCTACGGGAGCAAGAGAGTATTTGGGGTCAGCAACGCCCTTGGGCTTACCCAAATGGGAACAAAGGATAACCTTTGCGTTGTTGTCAAGAAGATACTTGATTGTTGGAAGAGCAGCAACTATACGGTTTTCGTCTGTGATAACTCCATCCTTAAGGGGAACGTTAAAGTCACATCTTACGAGAACTCTTTTGCCTGATACATTGATATCCTCAATGCTTTTTTTGTTCATGTTCATGGGATTAAACCTCCTAAAAAAATTTCAATTTAATTTATATCTACGCCTTCGGGCGAAAATACCACTTTATCAGAAATGCTCTTTTGCATACAGCTCAAACTGTCGTTTCGTGCTATGGTAAAATTGGAATGGAGAAATCCCCGCATCGTAGGCGGTTTTTATATTCTCCGTCGTTACCGTTGCAATATCCTTTACTGCGAAGGCATAAATTATCGCTATATCGATATAAGTGTATTTTTTCGTTTCAGCCATAGCGGAAGCCATGTTATTATCCGTCCAATAATAATAAAGTTCATTGTTTTCAATGCTTTGCGTTACAACTCTGCTTGTGGAAGCAAGAATTGCGTTAAGAACCATGCCTGTAAAATCGCTGTCTTCAACGTTTACAAAAACAGATGCCGCAAGAGCTTCACCGTCAACAAAGGAATAATAATTGCTTTCCGCAGTCATTTTAGGCATGGGAACGGCATTCCATTTCACATCGCTTTCGCAAATGCTGTAAACAGCGTTTCTTCTGCAAAGCACCATTCCGCTCTCGCCCCTCATAAAGACTTCCAAGGCTTCGTTTCCGCTTCGCTTTCCGAAGGATTTGCTTTTCATAATCTTTCTTGCGTTGGAAAGAATTTGCTTTCCGTTTTCGTTTTGCGGAATCAATAGAGGAGAATAAGCACATTCACCGAAAAATCTTTCCCCTGACGTTGCCCAAAGTACGTTGAGGAAGTCATCCTTAACACTCGTTGTGACAAATCCGTTTTTCGTATATTCAGAGGCTTTTTCCGAATAATCGAGAAACGCATCCCAAGTCCATTCGCCTTTTTTGTAAAGTTCATAAGGGTCTACGCCTATTTTTTTCGCGATTTCCTCGTTATAGAAAACGCAAAAAGAGGAATACTCCGTTTGTGTCAAATCACCGAAAAGAAGATATAACTTTCCGTTTATCTGTGAAGCATCTGCAAGTTCTTTGTCAAAATATGACGCCTCACGGTCAACGTACGGAAGGGAGTTAACGTTGAGAAGGCATCCTTCTGACATAAGGCGAGCTTGTGTATTTGCAGGAGCGATAATCAGATCTGCATAATAAGTTCCCTTTTCCTTGGCTTTTTTGGCGTTTGAATATATTTCATCTGCCGTCTCAACCTTAACTTCTATTTCAATATTAAATTTTTTCTCAACCAATGAGTTCCTTCGTGAAACGGCTTTTCCAATAAGGGTTTCTGCGGAAGTCGTTTCCCAGAATTCTCTGTCAGTTGTGGCTATAACAAATTTTTTTCCACCGTAGTCCTTCCCTTTTATATCAGCAAGAACGTCTTCGTCGGACAAGTTCGTCTCACTTTCTTCGCTGACGGTGTTCAATGGCGGACGTGTAACCGCTTCTTCTTCGGAATACTCGTTTTCAAATCCGCAGGAACTTATAAAAAGAGAAAAAACAAGGAATAAAAGGATTATACTTTTTCTATATTTTTTCATGAATCTATCAAAAACTTACATCACCGAAAAATCTTCCGATACACTCAAAACATCAAAAAGAACCAATTCCTTATCCAAATCAATTTCCGCTACCTTCAGGATAAGTCTTTGTCCCTGAGCGAAGGCATAGCCTTTTTTCAAAAATCCTTTGCAACTGTTATCCAGACAAACCTCGATCCCATCTTCCGAAACGTTCCAGACCGTTCCCATATAGGTCTTCGAGGAGTTGTTTTTCATATGATCCAAAACGTAAAGGTCTGAAATACGTTTTTCAACCGCTTTTATCTTAGGCTCATTCTCGTTAACTGACATAACAGCCAACAACGCACATTTTTCCATATATTTCATATCAGCTTCAGATAATGCATCCCCACTGTTTGCAATGACTTTTATAAGTCTTTGAACCGCAAGGTCGCCGTATCTGCTTACAGGATATGCAAACCTGACGTAATGCTTCGTTCCCAATCCACCATGGTATCCTGCTTCAAGAGAACATTCTGACGCAGGGAGAAGTTCCTTCACCTTTGCCAGAATAAACTCCTCGCTTCTGTTTCCATGAGCAACGTTTGCGGCAAAAGCTGCAAGGGTTTTATCAGACACCTTTGCGGCATCAACGCAAACGGAAAGGAGAAAGGAACGAAGACGTTTACAATCCTCTCTCGCCATTGGTGCTCTACGTCTGTAAGGGCAAGGGATTGAACGTTTATCAAAATATTTTGCAATTTCAACACCCATTGCAGAAATTATCTCACGGACAAGTCTATCGGGGTCCGAAAGTTTTTCAAAACCAACGCTTTTTATATTTCCCCTTATTCCCTTTCTTGAAAAAGTTCTTATGGCTGTGTCAATATCAGTTGCTCCCCTGTTTTCTCTTGCCATTTTCAGAATTGCACCTGCAACGAACATATTTTCAAGTTGTTCTAAAACGGAATAATATTTATATCTCAAGAAACCAACGCTTGATATATCCATAGCGAAGAAAAGAGATTCAACTTCTTTCGATTCGCAGTTTGCCGTAACCTTAATAACGGATTCGGCAAATTTTATGGATTTTACCTTACCCGAATTATTTATACGCATAATAACGCTTACCGTAAAACTTTCTTCGCCTTCTCTCAAAGAGCAAAGTCCTACAGATATTGGTTCGGGAATCATATGATAGGTCTTTTCAGGGAAAAACACCGACCTTCCCTTTGAAAAAGCGACCTTATCCAGGGCAGAACCGACGGGAATAAGTTCAGCAACGTCCGCAGAATGAACGCAAAGAATAAAATCCTCACCGTCCTTTTCAACGGAAAACGCAACTTCCATGCTCCCCAAAGTGAATGAAGTTTTACTTCTCAAATCAAGCCTTCTGCCGATAAAAGGCCATTTGGAACGGGATTCAATCTGAGAGGTTTCTTTTATAGCTTCCTCGGAAAAAGAAAGAGAAACCCCCGAACCAAAAACGATATTTCTTATTTTCATCAAGAACTCGGAGTTTTGATTCATTATCATAAGCACCTCAAAATTAAGACGGATTTAACCGCACCTTATAAAAAGGGCAAAAATGCAAAAAACTTCCCTACGTTAAGCATTTTCGTTTGCCTGTAAGGAAGCTTTATTGTTCAAATGTATAATAATGCGTCCTTATACTCCCTCCACAGGGAGTCGGCGGACATAAATTCAGTGTTTCGGTCGTATACTTTTCGATTCTTACTCTTCGTCAGATGCAACAGATGCTTCTGTGGATTCCGCGGGAGTTTCTGATGCTTCTGTGGATTCTGTAGGAGCCTCTGATGTTTCTGCGGAGCCATCAGCAGAAGTTGCTGCGGATGCATCAGCAGATGCATTGGAAGAAGCGTCAGCAGATGCTTCAACGGATGCATCACTTACTACCTGTGAGCTTGTAGGCGCGGAAGAAGAAGCATTGGAAGAAGATTCTGTCTTCTTTGCGGGAACAGAATAGTAGTAAGTTGCAAGAACAACTATAACAAAAACGATGGAAACAACGTTTGTGAGTTTTGAGAACATTTTATCAATAGTTTTGCCCTTGTTTTTGCCAAAGAAGGTTTCAGCACCGCCTGCAATGCTTCCCGAAAGTCTCTTACTGCTTCCGCTCTGCATAAGAACTGCAATTACAAGGAAAACAGCCATAACGAGAAGGGCAATTCCCAATATTATCTGAACAACGTCCATATCTTTCATAATATAACCTCTTTTCCGGTTTTTTAACCTGAACTTTTTTAATTTTAACGTTTATTTTCCGCAAAAACACGGAAAACACAATTTTGGAAACAAGTTCCAAGCCGTTAACGAATCAAATATACCACATTTATTATTCACTTTCAATAGCAAAAAATAAAATTTGTTTTTTGTTTACCGTTTATTTACATTTGCTTTTCTTTTATAATTTAATCCGCAGGGGGATAATAATCTTTACTCATTCCATTTTTGTATTTTTTCACTATCCTGAAAACGAAACTTCCGAATGACCACAAGGCGAAAACAATGGCAAGTATTATTATCACCTTGATAATGAGCATGAGCGTATCGCTTTCCATGAAATCCGTTATTTTTCCCATCGTTGCAAGCATTTCGCTTCGTTCTGCACTTTCCTTTGTCACAAGCGGTACGGTTGCAACGAGAACGCCGTTTTTATAGAGGTTAACTTCACCTACAACCGTTCCCTCCTTCACAGGAGCTTCAAGGGTTGTCTGATAGAAGGTGGGTTCGGAAACGTAATTTATTTTTTCAGCCGTAATATCCGTAAGTGCGCTGACGGTCTCCGTGGGAACTGTCATAACGGCATCCTTTTTAGCCGAAAGTTTAACGGGAATGGAAAAACTGAACTCAGAGGATTCAGGGGAGATAATATTTCTTATCTCAAAACTTTCTTTGAGCCATGGCACGATTTTATGTACGTCTGAATATGCGTTTCCTTCGTCGAACCAACGTGTTCCTGCTTGGGTATCACGTTTTTCCGAAGATGAATCCATGATACATATAATATAAGAAAGTTCGTTTGATGCGTAATAAGCAATAAGACAATAACCGCCTTCTTCGTTAGCCTGACCTGCACATATCCCCTTTACGGAATTGAGTTTATAATCTCTTATCAGAAAATCCGATGTAAGATAATTTTTATTGTGAAGTGTTCCCATAGCAAGAGTAACGGAACGTCCTGCAGAAGAAATATCAATAAGCGTACTTATTTTTGAAAATTCACGTGCTATAAGTGCGCAGTCGTAAGCGGTTGTGTAAGATCCGTCGTCAAGTCCTACGGGGCTTAAATAATTGGTATTCTTAGCTCCTAACGCTACGGCTTTCTCGTTCATTTTACCCACAAATGCACCGATATCTCCACTGCCTGCATGATAAGCAAGGGTTATACCAGCGTCGTTGGCAGAAGAAACCAGGAGAGCGCAAAGGAGATCCTTAACCGTATATTCCTTTCCAACTGTAAGACCGAGTCTTGGGGCGGAAATAAGTCCCGCAGGACCTATATATGCACTGTCAGACGCCTGAACGGGAACTGCAAGCAATGCAGACAAATCCCCAAGGCTTTCGTAAGCCACAATAGCCGTCATCATTTTTGCCGTTGCTGAAACGGGAATTTTAACTTCCGCATCGTATTTCATGGGACATTCTTCCGTTTCAAGATTCAACACGCAGATTTTGTTTCCCGACGTTATTTCAGGTCTCTTCACCGCTTCCGCCTTGGAAACAAGCGGGAAAGACAGCGTTACCGTTATACAAAGCGCAAGCAGCGCAACAATTTTTTTCATTTTCTTTTCTCCTTTTTACGCCTCCGAACCGTCAAAAAACCGTTCTGCCGAAATTGCGTCCTTTTTCAACTGCTTTGCCAATTCGTCAAAGCCTTCAAATTTCCGTTCCTCTCTTATCATGGATAAAAGGGAAACGGTTATATTTTTTCCGTACAAATCCATATTCTCACCGAGAAGGTAAGTTTCGCAAAGCAAAACCTTTTTTTCTTCCTCAACCGTAGGGCGAATGCCGATATTCGAAACACCTTTGTATTCCTTGCCGTCGATATTGCAAACCGAAACGTAAACGCCAAACTTTGGAGTTTCCAGCCATAAAGGCATTTCCACGTTCGCCGTTGGAAAACCTATTTTTCTGCCGTTGGCTTTTCCGCTAACCACAACGCCCGAAAAAGAGTATGGCCTTCCCAGAAGTTTTTTCGCCTTTTCTACGTCACCTTCGGATATGGATTTTTTCACAAGAGACGAACTTACAACTTCTCCGTCAAGGTACACAGGAGGCAGAACCACACATTCCACGCCCATTCGCGAAAGGCTTTCTTTTAAGGTTTCCACGTTGCCGCTTTTATTTTTACCGTAGGTAAAATTGAATCCGCAAACAACACATTTTGCGTTGAATTTCAAAGCAAGAACTTCTTTTGCAAATTCGTCCCTCTCAAAATTCCTGTATTTTTCAAAATCCGCAAAATATGAACCAACAACTCCTTCCTCCTCGAAGAAAGCGAGTTTGTCTTCCTGAGACGATATATATTTATGATTCCCCGAAAATTCCGCAGGATGTTTCCTGAACGTCCAAACAACTACAGGAAGCCTTTCCTTCTCACCTTTACGGATAGCCTCACGGATAAGCATTCTGTGGCCTATATGCACGCCGTCAAAATTACCGATTATAATAACGCTTTTGCCTTGCATGGGCAAATCTTTATCTTCAATTATTTTCATTTTTTCTCCGTATAAACGTTTTTAAAAATACGTATACCCATACTGACAAGTTAAGTATATACATTATTTTTTCCTTTGTCAAGAGTATTTTAAATATAAAATTTTTTTACGCACTTATTCGGAATAATATTTTCACCCCTACCCATAATATACATGTAATAAATTAACAAACAGGGAGCTGTTTTTTGAGATTAACAAATAAGGAGTTGATTTTTTGAATATGCTTCACGGAGGCGTTATTCTTGCAGGTGGGCGAGGGCAAAGGCTTATGCCGTTGACGTCAAAAACCCCTAAACCCTTGCTTTCTGTTGGAGGGAAAACGCCCTTTGAGAGATGTGTGAAGGCACTTACGGATTCGGGTATAA
The DNA here is from genome assembly GCA_045596755.1 of Eubacteriales bacterium. Taxonomy (GTDB): domain Bacteria; phylum Bacillota; class Clostridia; order Oscillospirales; family CAG-382; genus SIG653. The sequence continues at coordinate 24,943 of JAZOCZ010000122.1, forward strand.
AAAACGTTGCCGTCACAACGGGATATTTGGGTGAAGAATTAGAAAACATCAGTTTTCCGTATGCGAACGTGACCTTTTACAGAGAAGAAGAACCAAAGGGCACGTCAGGTGCGGTTTTCCCCTTGATTCCGTATTTAGCCGAGGATTTTTTTGTTTTATCGGGGGATTGCGTTTTTGATTTCCCGCTTTTCGATATGATGGAATATCACAAAGAAAAAAACGCCGCTGTTACCATAGCAACCGTAACTTCGTCTGACCCAACACAGTACGGAACACTTTTATCCGAAGACGGAGAAGTTTTGGCGTTTTTGGAAAAACCTTCATGGAAGCAAGTGGTTACAACAGGTATAAACGCAGGTATATATATAATAAATAGAAAAGTTTTTGAAAAATTCGAAGAAAATCACGGTCGTGTTTCGGACTTTTCATCAGATTTTTTTCCCGCACTTCTGAAAGACGGTGAAAAAATTGCTTCCTTTGAAACAAAGGGATTCTGGTGCGACATGGGAACGGTTGAATCTTTTCTTTCAAGCAATATGCATTTTTCAAAAGGTGAAAACGTTATAGGGGACTACGTTTCCATAGGCAAAGATACGAAAATTGAAAAATCCGTTATAATGAACGGGGTTAAAGTGGGAAGCGGTACGGTTATCCGAAATTCCGTTATAGCAGAAGGGGTTGCCGTTGGAAAAAACTGTTTTTTGGAAAACGCAACCGTCGGGGCGGATACGCTGATTTGTGACGGCGTAACCTTGGGAAAAGGTTGCACCGTTGATGCAGATACCATAATAGGCAAAGGCAAAACCCTGAAATCACCCTTGATAGAGAAACTTTCATTTTACGATAGCGGAAAAATAAAAATCCCGAAGGACGAAAAAAGCCTTTCCTTTTTCGGAGAAGCCCTGGCAAATATATCATGCGGAAGGGATATTCTTTTTTTCTGCGACGGCGACGTTCCTGATACCGACATAGTAAGACAAAAGGCGAAAGAGAAAGGAGCGAGGGTTTCAAAGGTTTATAAAGCCCTTTTACCCGTCGCTTCCTTCTGTGCATCAAGAAAAGACGCATATTCAGTTTTCGCAAAGGAGGAATTTGACGTCATAACTTTTTCCGTTTTTGATTTTTCAGGTCTTCCCCTTTCAAGAGAAGAACAGCTAAAAATCGAAAAATACTCAAAAGGAAAAAATCGAATCTCCGTTTCGCAGGAAGACGCCCCTGATTTTAACCCTACCGAAGAATATGCGAAAGAAAAAATTCAGCATCTCAACGATTTATCAGGAATTTCCGCTTCAATTTCTGCAAATGAAAATTTAAAAAATATGTTTGAAAAGATTCTCGAAAAAAAAGGTGGTATCCTTGATTCAGAAAACGGAAATTACCGATTTTTCATAAATGATTCTTGCGAAGACGTTTACTGTCTGACGAAAGAGGGGAAAAAGATTGATAAAACAAGGCTTTTTTCCATAATAATATCAAATGAACCGCCCGTAAATATACCAATTCCCGATTTTCTTCCCGAAGAAATAAAAACGCTTTTATCCAAATCGGGAGGGGGTTTCTCCCTTTACGGAGACACCTTTGAAGGCAGAGCCTCTGATTCGGAAGCGTATTCATACTCCGACGGAATATCAATAGCACTTTTCTCCTTACACGTCTGTGCAAAAACTAAAAGTTCATTGTCCGACCTCGATTCGTTGATTCCGCCCTTTTCATTCTTCGAAAAAACCGTTGATTTTTTCGGCAACAAAGGGAAAGCGGCAGAGTCACTTTATAAAAAGTATCAAAGAGAAAAAAACCAATTCATAATAAGCCGCAAGGAAGAAAAAGGCATGGTTTCCCTCGTCCCGCAATACGAGAAAGCGTTCAGGATATTTGCTTCCGCTTTATCTCAGGAAACAGCCGAAGAACTTTTGGCTCTTGCCGAAGAAGAAATATCTTCCCTCGACCAAAAATAGACTTTGTCCTTGTCATATTTTCCTATTAAACTATGGATATTTGTTTTTTAAGCTCTTTTTTTAAAAATATTTTCAGTTTTTTTAAAACTTTTTTCTTTTTTGCTATTGACAAACAGAAAAAAAAGAATTATACTATATGCACCGATATATCGTCGGTGCATATATTTGTTTTTAAAATAAAATATTCGAAGATATAAAAAAAGGAGTTCACGACATGAAAAAACTTATTACCCTTTTGCTCGCAGTAGTTATCCTTTCTGCTATGGTTCTTCCTGCATCCGCAGCAACGGAAGAAGAACTTTTGGCAGAATTCAAAAAAATTCCCATCAGCAGATACGTTTGGACAGAAGCTCAGAACCTTGCAGCTAACTATGATGCTACAGAAGAACAGATGGAAGTTCTTCTTGAGCTCTTGAAAAATGCTCAAGAAGCTTTCCCCGAAGATAAAGGTCCTGGTTATGCAGCTCCCGACAATGCTGATGAAGATTACTTCGGAACAGAAAAATATCCTTACACAGAAGAACAGCTCGACGCTTTGATGGGTATCATCGCAGAAGGCTGTGACACAGTAGGATTTACTTACGAATTCATCAACTCCGAAAACCCCAAACATAAAGGCGACGTTGTTCTCGTTATCTACGATACCGAAGGCAAAATCGCATTTATGTACGACGGTGATATTATCAAGAAGCTCGGTGAACTCGACAAAGAAAACTCTTCCGTTCCTTACTTGGTAGGCGGCATCTCTCTCCTCGTTCTCGCAGGAGTTGCTGTAGCTGCTGTTAAATTCAAGAAAAAAGAACAGGCATAAGATAAACCGAATTTGTCTTATTCCGAAAAACTTGAATCAAACGCAGACAATACGTCAAAACAAATAAAACGATTCAAAAATTAAAATAATTTGATAAGACGAGTGGTGCGTTCCTTGTGGTTTATCCGTGAGGAACGCATTATTGATAATAGCGATAACACTGAGGAATAACATATGAAAGAAAACAAAACTTTAACAAACGCAGAAACGAATGCTGATATATCCGAAGAAAACAAAAAAATTGTTTCCGACGATACATCAAACGGTCGATCCGAAAATGGGAACGTCAAAACTGATAAGTCAACCAACAGGGAAAATGACGAATCAAACAGCAAATTCTGGGGAAGCATGGGCTTTTTCGGACTTTCCGTTGTGCCTTTCCTTCTTTTTTGCATAGGAATTGCCCTTATATCTGTTTTTCTGTTTAAAGAATACGTTGAAAAAACAAACCTTTGGCGTTTCGTTGTAAATACAAACGCCGTTGAAACCCCCGATAATGACGGAGATTTTTCGGGAGAATACATAGGTGGTTCAATGGAAGATCTTTCCCTTGAAGAAGTTTCAAAACCCGACAACATGGAAGATGTATCGGGCGAAACGGCGGAACAGATATATTACGACAACAAGGATTTTCCAGGCTACAAATGGGGCGAACTTTGGGCAAAACTTTCAATTCCCGCAATCGGGCTTGAAAACAAAAAGGTTTACGTTGGTGAATCCAACGCCATTTACAAAAAAGGTATCGGTAAACGTTTCGGAACAAGATTTCCTGGTCAGGGTGGAAACATCGTTTTAGGAGCACACGTTACACGTGAATTTTACGATTTGCAGGAACTTGTGGTCGGAGATAAAGTTTATTTAAAAACCGAATACGGTGACTACGTTTACGAGGTTTACGAAACGGTTATTTTCTCCATAGATGATTACCATTACGTTATGAACTACGACGAGGGTGAAAAGCTAACCCTCTACACCTGCCATCCAAGAGGTTCGGCATATAGAACGGAACGTTTTGGGGTTTTGTGCAAAAAGATATCAGGTCCTGAATGGATAAACGTAAATTAAAGGAAGGAGAAGCCATATGAAAAAAAGTACAAAAACGGTTATTACCTACGTATGCGGCTTTTTCTTCTGCCTTTGCTTTATAATCGGAATGTTTTCCATGTTTTTATACTCAACTGCACTCTCCCCCGACAAATACATGGAAAGAATCGATGAGGAAGAATACGAAAAAGCCGTTCTTTCTAAACTTTATGACAGTATAGAAGATATGGGTGACGTTATAACGATTTCCGAAGATGATATATACGCCCTCGTTGATAAAAAAGGCGTTGTAAGATATTCAAAATCCTATGCAGAGGCTTATATAACGTCACTTCTTAACGGAGAATCCTTTTCTTCGTCAAGCGTTGCGGATTACAGTATTGAATATATGAGACAGTCCCTCAAGGAACTCGTCGAAGAATTCTACAAAACCAGCGAAGAATCCTTTTCCGAAGAAGAATTCAGCATAATATTTGACTACGTCGAAACACAGATAAACGGCGCTTTGGAATTTCTTCCTCCAAACATATTGCAAAAAACTAACGGAATCGCAAAACACGTTATTACGGCTAAAAAACTCCTTTCTATCCTCAGATTCGCTCTTATTCCCGCATTTTTACTACTTGCTGTCGTTATAATTTTCAACTTCAAGGACAAAGGAAAACTTTTTTACAGAGCGGGAAGTTCATTGTTCATTCCTTCCGCAATCCTGTTCATACCAACGGCTCTTTTTGACGGCTACAATCTGGGAGGAAAAGTTGTTTTAGCCAAATCCCCTCTCTCCATTATCTTTTCTTCCGTTGTTGATACAGTAGTAAAGGGATTTAAAACAGAAACGTTGATATTCTTCATCCTTTCCACAGTTATGATAATTATTGGAGCGTTACTCAACTCTTTCCGTAAAGATACAACAAATTCGGAGACTTTAAAATGACCGTTACAGAAAAAGCATTTGCGAAAATAAATCTCTCTCTTGATATCGTCAGCAGGAAAACAAACGGATATCACAATCTGGAAAGCGTTATGCATACGATTCCGCTTTTTGATACGGTTACCATAACAAAAAATGAAAAAATATCCGTCACCTGCTCAAACCCTGCCGTACCTTCCGACAGTTCCAATCTGGCTTACAAAGCGGCAGTAAAGTTTTTCGAAAGAACGAAAATAGAAAGCGGGATTTCCATTCATATTGAAAAAAGAATCCCTATGGCGGCTGGCATGGCTGGGGGAAGCGCAGACTGTGCCGCAACTTTGAGAGGACTCAACAGACTTTACGATTTTCCCCTTGAAACAAAAGACCTTGAAGAAATAGGCAGGTCTCTCGGAGCAGACGTTCCCTTCTGCATAAGATGCGGAACCCTTGGTGTTACGGGAATCGGACATAACTTTTTTCCCGTGGCAACGCCACCCGATTTTATATACGTTATCGCTTGCGGAAGCGAGGGTATCTCTACTCCTGCCATGTACAGAGAATATGACGAGAGATACAACCCACCAATTTGTGACGAACCTAAACTTTTTTTCACTCAGAAAAGCGAAAAATTGAGAATCGCTTTAGAAAAAGGAGAAAAAGAGGAGATTTTTTCTTCCATGTTCAACTGTTTTGAAGAAATTGCAGAAGAACAAAGACCCGAAATCAGAAAAATCAAAGCAATAATGAAGGAAAACGGTGCGGTTTTCTCAATGATGAGCGGTTCAGGGCCATCTGTTTTCGGAATATTTGAAAGCGAAGAAAGAGCAGCCGAAGCACAAGGCAAAATAGCGGAAACGGGCATTTTTGCCACAGTTGTTTCAAAGAATACCAACTGAAAAAACGCAAAACAATCCAAAATTCCAAACGAAGCAACAATAAAACAAAGCAGAATCGCCAAAAATAATAAAAACGAATAAACGTAAAATCTGCCGTCAATACTCAAAATACAAATTCAAAAAAGGAGTATCTGACCGTGAAACTGAAACGTTTTTTCAATTCAAAGAAAATTTCATTTTGTGCTTTACTTATTGCAACGCTTTTTTTAACGTTGGACCTTTTCCCATTTGAAGAAAGAAAGGTTTACACAGACCTTATAAGACTTCATATTTTGGCAAATTCAAACACAGACGAAGACATAGCCTTAAAATACGTCGTGAGAGATGAAATACTTAAAGAAAGCGAAAGCATCTTCTCCATTTACGAAGATTCAGCCGAAGCAAAGGCGAACATGGAAAAGACGGGAGAAAAAATTGAAAGCGTTGCAAACCGTGTACTTTCGGAGCATGGGAAAAACTATAAAGCTAAAGCCGTTTGGGGAAAGGAAACATATCCCGAAAGGGAATACGATGGTATTTCACTTCCAGCGGGAGAATATTATTCCCTCAGAATCCTTTTGGGAGAAGGCGAAGGTGAAAATTGGTGGTGCGTTCTTTTCCCGCCTTTATGCCTTGGTGCTTCAAAAGCAAAGGAATCCTTCGAAGACGTAGGAATTGAAGGCGATTCATTCAAAACCTTTACAGAGGACACCGTTAAATACAAATTCAAATTCAAACTTTTAGAATGGATTTTCGGTTGATTATTTCCATTTCAATTTGATATTTTTCGGTTTATTAAAGACAAATATTAAATTCAGGATATATAAAAATGATTTACAGAATCATCGGACGAAGCGGAAGCGGTAAAACCTCATATTTACTTGAAGCAGTAAAAGATGCTCATGAATCGGGTAAGGAATCGATTATTCTCACCCCCGAACAGCAAAGCATCGATACGGAAAATGCCCTTTCTTCCCTTTTAGGAAGCGGGTACAACTTAACTACGGAAATTCTCAACTTTGAACGTCTCCCTGACAGAGTTTTCAGAGAACACGGGGGAGTTACCCTCTCCCGTGCTGACAGTAAAACCTTATCCCTTTTTACTGCCATTGCATGCGAAAACGCCAAGGAAAAACTTACCGTTTACGAAAATTCTGCTCTTGACAAGGATTTTTCCAAAAGAGCATCTTCATCCATAAACCGTATGGAAAACGTTGGGGTTTCACCCGCCAAGTTAGTAAGCGTAGCCTCGTTGATAGACGCTGAAAACAGCGTGTTCCGTGAAAAACTTTACGATATGGGCGAGATATATTTTGAATATACCAACCTCTTGAATAAAGGCTACGCAGATAGCGCAGGCGTTCAGAAAAAACTTCACGAAAAACTTCTGGAAAAAAACTTTTTTGAAGGTAAAACCGTCTTTATTGACGGATATTATAATTTCACCCCTGCGGAACTTCCCATCGTCGAGATGATTTTCAAAGGGGCGGATGACGTTTACATAACCGTTTTGTATGATAAAAATGACAAAAGCGGTATTTTTGACGTAAACTTTGACACCCTCGCACTGACAGAAAGAATGGGAAAAGGGGTTATGGATATTTATCCCACGTCCCCTCGTGCCCGCACGAATGAGCTGTCCTTCCTTGAAAAAAATCTTTTTTCAGACAGAACAGAAACGTTTTCAGAAAAGTGTGAAAACGTTTCCGTTTACTCATGCCAAAACGCATTTGAAGAAAGTGAATTTGTCTCCAAAGAAATCATAAAGCTAATAAACAAGGGGTACAGATACAAGGATATTTTTATAGCAACAAGAGATGAAAACCAGTTTGACGGTATATTGGACACAGCCCTTAATCGCTACGGAATTCCATTTTATTCAGCGGACAAGGAAGAACTATCCTCAAAAGAACTTCCCTCTCTTGTTCTTTCCCTTTTGGAAATTGCTTACACGGATTGGTCGTTGCCCTCTGTTCTTAAATATATAAATTCAACCTTTTCGCCCCTCACGAGCAAAGAGGCTGATCTTCTTTCCATTTATGCGGAAGTCTGGAGAATCAGAGGAAAACGTTGGTATGACGGTGAAGAATGGCTCATGAACCCGTCAGGTTACAAAACCAACCTTTCGGGCAGGGAAAAAGATATGCTTTCCACGGTGAACCAAGCCAGAGAAAAGCTCTTGTTCGCCTTGGAAGCACAGGTTTCGGAATTGAAAAGCCGTAATCTTACGGTAGCAAAAGGCGTTCGTGCAATTTACAACCATCTTATACATATAAAGGCAGATGAAGCCTTGGAAAAACGAGCAATCTCCCTTTTGGAAGAAGGATTTGCAGACGAAAAGAGCAAAATATCTGCTCTTTGGGATAGTATTATGTCCATCCTAAATACCCTTTATGAAACCGCAGGGGACAGAAAAGCCACCCCGAAACGCCTTTTAGACCTTATCCGTCTTATGATGGACGAATACAAAGTTGGCTCAATCCCCGCATATTCCGATAGCGTTGAAATAGGAAACGCATCCATTATGCGTCCTTCAAGTTGTAAGGTTATGTTCGTTCTGGGCATGAATGACGGTACGTTCCCCGCGTCTCCCGAATCATCGGGGCTTTTCTCCGACAGAGAAAAGGAATTTTTGAAATCCGCAGGAATAAACTCCGAAGTTTTACCCGATGAATTTATCAAAAACGAATTTCTTATTTTCTACAATCTTTGTGCCGCTCCAACTGATAAGTTATATCTGACATATTCAAAATCAAGTCTTTCAGGCGGTGTAAAACGCCCTTCCATGTTCATTGATGCAGTTACAAAACTTTTTGATTGCAATTTGGAGCAAAAATACAAATCAAAGAAAACGAAGCCTTCAACAAACAATTTTTCACTTTGCAAATTTGATACGTTTTCTGAGGAAGTATTGATTCCACCCGTATCCCCCGACTTTTTGTATCTTTCCGCTTCGAAAATTGAACAATATCTGAAATGTCCCTTTTCATATTATTGCAAATATATACTTTCCTTGGAGAAGTACGACAAAGCCGTACTCACCCCTCTCGATGCGGGAACGTACGTTCATAAAATCGTTGAACTTTTCACAAAATCTCTTTTTGAAACAGGAGAATTCAAAGGAAAAACCGAGGATGAAATAAAAGAGTTTTTTTCCTCCGCAAAGGAAAAGTATGCAGATAACGTTTTCCACGGTAAAATAAGCGAAAGAGAAAAATATTCCTTCAATAAGCATGAGGCTTTGATTCTGCCCTTACTTCAGAATATAAACGATGAATTTGCATCGGGTGGATTTATGCCGAAAGCCTTTGAACAAAAAATAGAAAACCAATACTCCATAACCGATAAAACCCACGCAAAAATTTCGGGATACGCTGACCGTATTGACGTTTTGGAAAAGGACGGAGTAAAATACGTCCGCATAGTGGATTATAAAACGGGTAAAATGTCAATCACCCCCGCAGACGTGAAAGAAGGATTCAAAATGCAGATGCCTCTGTACCTTTTCTCACATCTGGAAAAAGACGAACGCCCAGGCGGATTCATGTATTTCCTATGCGGATTGCCTTCGGGAAATGACTTGCCTTTTCAAAGAAAAGGCATGATGTTGAATGATGAAAACATCAAAGAAGGTATAAAATTTCTTACGGACAACAAACACTTTTCGAACAAAAGTTTTTACGCCGAAGACATTTTCGAGGAAATGAAAACAGACGTTGAAGAAAACATCCGCAAGGTAGGAAAAGACATAATAGACGGGAAAATGAATATTTCTCCCAACGCAAAGAAAGACCCTTGTAAATATTGTAATGCAAGACTTTATTGCAGAAAAAAACTTGAAAAGGGGGCAAACTGATGAGTGACAATAAAAAAACTGTAAGTTGGACCCCTTCACAAAATGATGCTATTTACGAAAGCGGAAAACAACTTCTCGTTGCCGCAGGTGCGGGAAGCGGTAAAACATCCGTTCTCACAGAACGTATTCTTCAGAAAATACTTTCAGGAGCAGACGTTTTGGAATTTTTAGTAGTAACATTCACCGTCGAATCTGCCGAAGACATGAAGGAAAAATTGAGACGGAAACTTTCCAAAGCATTGGCGTCGAACCCCGAAAACAAACATCTGTCAAATCAGATAGCAAAACTTCCCTTTGCAAATATAAGCACCATAAATGCCTTTTGTCTTAAACTTGTAAAGCAGAATTTTTCCGCTCTCTCCCTTCCTTCATCTGTAAGAATAGCTGACGAATCGGAAGCATCGGAACTTTTCGAGGAAGCACTTGATTTGCTTATTGATGAAAAATTTTCGAAAAAAGACGTGGATTTCTATTCTGTTCTTGAAAAAACCGCTTGCCGCGGAAGTGATTTTTTACTTTCCCAATACCTGACGGAGATATATGGCAAGTTGAGAGCACACCCACGTTATGTGGATGAAGCAAAAAAACTGCAAGAACGTTTTTCAAAAATTGCGGATGAATGTAATTCCGCAGAAGAACTCTGGACCACTCCCGCTGGAAAACTTATTATTGATGCATCAAAAATCATATGTAAGGGTTTTGAATACGAACTTTCCGCATTGACGGACATTTCTGACAGCATAGGTGACGTTTTAAAACAACAAACGGACATTTTTGTAAACCACATAAAAAGCGGAATAGTAAACGTAAAAAAACAAAGTTTCTTAAAAGCCGCTGAGGATTTCAGCGACGCCGACAAATTCTATACAGACGGCTGGAAAGGCAAACCCTTAAAGTTGCTTGAATCGGATGAAAAAGCCATATTCAATGAATTGAGAGGCTCCATCAGAGCAAAAGCTAAAAAAGCATCGGAATTTTTCTGTTCCTTGGAGCATCACGCACTTTCACATCTTAAAATGTGCGCTGAAATCGGAAAAGCGTTGACGAATCTCGTCATTGATTTAGATAGTATCTTCACCCGTCTGAAACTTGAAAAAGGCGTCATTGACTTTACAGATTCGGAACAACTCGCCCACAGACTTCTGATAAACGAAGACGGAACACAAACGGATTTATGCAAATCTATCGCCGCTTCCACTGCGGAAGTTCTCGTCGACGAATATCAGGACACAAATCCATTGCAGGATTCCATTTTTGCCGCTATCGCGACCAAAGACAACAGATTCATGGTAGGCGACGACAAGCAAAGTATTTACCGTTTCAGAAACGCTTATCCCGACATATTCAACGCATATAAAAAAGCCTTCCACACGGAAAAGGCTTCCTGCATTTTACTCAGAGAAAACTTCCGTTGTTCTGAGGAAATAATAAATTTCACAAACGAAATTTTCAATTATATCTGGGGCGATACATACAAAGACGAATGTCTTATTTTCAAGAAGAATGAAGAAGCCCCAAAACGTGACGTTACGGTAAAAACCTTTTTCTCCAAACATTCAAAAAAGCCTTCATCAATTATTGAATCAAGATATATCGGTGAGGAAATCAAAAAATTGATGAAATCATTCGTCAAGAACGACGGAAATCCGCTGGAATATTCCGATATCGCAATAATACTTCCCGCAACGAAGGATGTAGGAGATATATTTTCCGAGGAATTGAGGAAAATGGGAATACCTTCCACGTCAAAAAAGAAAGGATTCCTTACGGAAGCCCCCGAAATAAAACTTGTTATCTCAATTCTCAAAGCTATAAATAACCCTGAAGAAGACGTATCTCTCGCTTCTGCCATGAACAGCTTTTTCTTCGGCTTTTCAGCCGAGGAGATGGCAAAAATCAGAAGTTTCAAGGATTCGTCCCTCTTTGGCGGAGTTATCAAATGTAGCCAAAAAGAAACTACTTTTAAGCATTTCAAACTCGTATCAAAGAAAAAACTCCAAAAATCTCCTTCAATAAAGCGTCATTTTCCCAAAAGCACGGACGTTTCTTTGAGAAACAAATGTAAATCATTCGTTTCGCGAATTGAGCGTTTGAGATACAAGGGAAAAACCTTGGAATGTAAACAACTCATATGGGAACTTTACGAAAACGAGGGTATACTATCTTACGTGGAATCTCTTCATGAAGGAAATATCAAAAAGGGCAACCTTCTTTTGCTTTACAGCGAAGCAATAGCCTTCGGAAAACGTGAATTCAAAACCCTTTCCGCTTTTTTGAAGCATGTTGAGAAACTTGATATTCAGACCTATTCCCCCGAATCGAACTCTGCCGTTTCAATAATGACCATTCACGGCTCAAAGGGTTTGGAATTTCCCGTCTGCTTTCTGGCTAACGCAGGAAAAAGTCTGTCAAAAAACGCCCATTTTGGACCAAAACCCCCGTTGATTGATATGAAAACGGGCATATTCACTCCTTTGAAAGAAAACGACGTCAACACCTTCGACCCCGTTTTCTACAAAGCCATAGAAATTCTTGACAAACCTGCAGAACTTGCTGAAGACAAGAGAAAACTTTACGTAGCCCTTACACGTGCAAGGGAAAAACTTTACGTGGTGGGTTCAGCGGATGATAAATATAATCTGACACATTCGTCACCTGACGAACCTTCAAGTTATTTAAGTTGGATTCTTACCGTTCATCCCGAAGCCGAATATATTGATGAAATTCCCGACGAATCAACACTTGATGCGAAATACGAGGAAACGGTTTACGTCGAACAGGAAGAAGAAATTTTTGAGGAAGAAGAAAAACCACGTTATACGTCCTCCAACCTTCCAAGAAAACTTTCCGTTTCCGAGTTGAAAGAAAAATCGGGAAGTGAATACGAACAAACCGTGAAAAAGAGCGATTTCCTTACCGTACCGCCCTTTATTGCCCAATCAAATCAGGTATCAGGGGCAGAAATCGGAACGGCAAACCATACTTTTATGCAGTTTGCATCTTTTGAAAACTGTATAAAATTCGGTGTGGAATACGAAGGCGAAAGGCTTTTGCTTACGGATATGATAACTTCCGAGCAATACGGTATGCTCAATTTCAAGAACCTGAAAGCGTTTTTCGCAAGTCCGCTTTTTGAAAGAATATCAAAAGCAAAAAAAGTGTACAGAGAAAAGCGATTTACCGTTGCCGATAACTCAAAAAACCTTTTCGGAAGCGGAGACGAAACCGTCCTTATACAAGGCGTAATCGACCTTTTCTTTGAAAACGAAGATGGAACGTATACCGTGGTTGATTACAAAACAGACCGTATAAAGAATGGCGAAGAACAACTTTTATGCGACAGATATAAACCCCAGATAGCCTATTATGCAAAGGCGGTATCTGAAATGACAGGAAGGAAAATAAAGGAATGTATCCTTTATTCCTTCCATCTCTCAAAATCCATAACCGTTGATTTTAAATGGAGCAATTTATGATAAAAAAATTTATCCCGCTATTTCTCGTTTTGGTTTTATCCCTCTCGTTTTTTGTGAGTTGTAAAACGGAAACTTCGAAAGATGACGTTTTTTCAAAGGATTCAGAAAAATCAAAAGATGAATTCAAGGATGAATCGAATTATGAATCAAAGGATGAATCCGTAAATTCCTCTTCCGATGATTTTGAGAATGCTTCTGTGGAAGAAATTCTTTCAAACATGAACCTTTGGGAAAAAATCGGTCAGATGATCATGCCCTCAATCCGCACGTGGAACGGTGAACCTGTAACGAGTACAATTCCCGAAGACCTGAAAAAAGTTATCAACAAATATCAAGTTGGCAATATTATTCTCTTTGCGGAAAACTTCACCACGGCGGAAGACACGGTGAGGCTGACCCACTCTCTGAACGAAGCATTGAGCATTGATATCCCCATGTTCATAGGTGCAGACCAAGAGGGCGGAAACGTTGTCAGACTAAACTACGGCTGTTCCCTTGTGGGCAATATGGCTCTCGGTGCTATAGGGTCTGACGAGAATTCGTATATAGTGGGAAAAATAACGGGAGAACAGCTTTCCGCTTTAGGACTAAATCTTGATTTAGCACCAACCCTTGACGTTAACAACAACCCCGCAAATCCCGTTATAAACATTCGCTCCTTCTCGGAAGACCCAGACCTTGTAGCCCGTTTAGGCGTTGCCATGATAAAGGGTATGCAGGATAAAAACGTTTCCGCTTGTGCAAAGCATTTCCCAGGTCATGGGGACACGGAAACGGATTCCCATTACGGTCTGCCTTCCATCGATAAATCCTTAGATGAAATCAAGAACGTGGAACTGATTCCATTCCAAGCCGCTATTGACGGTGGTATTGATATGATAATGACGGCTCATATACAGTTCCCGCAGGTTGAATCTGAAGAAAGAAACGGACTTGTGCTTCCTGCAACCTTATCGAAAAAAATCCTTACGGACATTTTGAAAACGGATATGGGTTTTAAAGGCGTTGTTATTACGGACTCCATGCATATGGATGCCATAACCTCACATTTCTCTACAGCGGAAGCCTCCATTCTTGCAATAAACGCAGGTGTCGATATTCTGCTTATGCCCGTAAATCTTCATCACGACGGACATGTAAGAGAACTTGAAAATTTTATAAGCAGTATTGTTCAAGCTGTAGCATCGGGAAAAATTCCAATGTCAAGAATAAACGATGCGGTGACACGTATTCTCACAGTAAAAAAAGAAAGAGGTCTCTGGGAAAGAAGCAGCCTCTCCCTTGATGAAAAAATTGCTAATGCAAAAGAAGTTGTGGGCAACGCAGAACATAAAGCCTTTGAACGTGAATTGGCTTCAAAATGCGTAACTGTTCTTGAAAACAAAACGGGAAATCTTTTTTCGGATATGGCAAATGGAAAATCTATCCTTTTTGCCGTACCTTCCGAAGATATTGGAAAAAACGTTGAGTTTATTCTCAACCGTCTCATAAGCGAAAACAAAATAAATTTAAACTATCAGATACAAAACCATGACGATGTAAAAAATTCAAGTCTTGAAAATATTGACGGTGTTGTTATTCTTACGGACACGTCATCATTATGGAACGTCAAAGAGCCTCTTAAAGTCTTTGAATATGCTTTAGAAAAAGGGAAAAAAGTTGCCGTAATAAGTTGCAGAATACCTTACGATACGGCATTATTCACGAAAGCCGACTGTCTCCTCGCTTGCTATTGTCCCAAAGGCGGTGTTCCAGAAACGGCTACCTCTGCCTTCGGTGTCAATATCGGAGGTGCCTTGGAGGTTCTTCTCGGATTAAAGGAAGGTAAGGGAAAACTTCCCGTAACGATATACAGCGTATCAGAAAAAGGCAAAATAAATTTTGAAACAGTAATTTATCCAAAGGGCTGAAAAAGCCTTAACAGAAAGGATGATTTGAATTGGCACAGAAAAAAACAATAAAGAAAATCACAAAAGGGGATTCAAAAACCCAAAGAGCGAAAAAAGCGGAAACTTCCGCTAAAACGTCGAAAAAAGAAGAACAGACCGTTTCACGCCCCGTCAATTTTATCGTTTTGGTTTTAACTTTTTCGGCAATAGGACTTTTGATTTTCCTCTCAATGATAGTTAATATCGTTTCACATTTTAACGGTGAAACTGCTCTGCTTGGATATCTCACAGAGCCTATCATGGGACTTTTCGGCATATGCACACCCGCCATCGGTGCATACTCCATTGGATACGCCTATTTTTGCTACAAATACAGAAACGATTTGTCAACGAAAAACGCAAAGGGTATTTTGCTAATTCTAAATTTAGTATTTCTCCTTGGAACGCTTCACCTTATAAATACTCTATGGGTAAACGTTCCCACCAACGTGAAAGACCTTTGGAATTGCGGAATCCATTGGCAAGGATGTGGCGTTGTCGGTGGATATCTGGGATGGTTTTTAAGCAAACTTTTACATAAATCTGTAGGTCTCGTTTTCGGACTTTTAGTTTATTTCGTATGCCTTATATTCTTCTGTGGTGGTTCGCCGCTGGACGTTCTCAAATCCTTCGCAAAACGGATAAAATGCTTTTTCAGATACGTTGTTGAAAAAACAAAAAAATCCTTCGAAAGACGTGCTTTTGAAAAGAAGGAAGAAGAAACAAGAAAAGCCTACGAAAAAACTCCCGCTGTAAAGCCTGCAACAACGCAGAAAAAAACCACCTATCAAGCCAAAGAAGAAGAAAAGCCCTTTGAAAAGGAAGAAAGCAGGGAAGAACCTACCCCTGTTTCCACCTATCCAAAGGAAAGAACGGAAAATTACGTTACAGGCAGTATTTACGATGCTCCCATACGTAAAGAGACTTCAAAGGAAAAAACCGAAGAAGAATCGTCAGAAATCGGTGAAAAAGTCAAAAACAAATTCGGTTTCAAAATGGGCAGAGAAGCAAGAGATGACGGAACTGCAGAGGTTCCCTCTGATGACGTATCATTTGAGCCTGACGAAAAATCCGAAGAAGAACCAATTGCTATAACAGGTGAACAGACAGAAATCGTTCCCGCAGATAGCATAGAAACGCCTGTATATATCACTCCCCCTATGGATTTACTCAAAGCCGGAGACGAAGAAACATCCTTCAACTCTGCCGAGGTGGAGCAGAAAAAACGCATACTTCTCGAAACCCTTGAAGCCTTCAAAGTAAAAGCGAACGTGGTAAATATCAGTTGCGGTCCCACAATAACACGTTACGAAATCGAACCTGAAATCGGTGTCAGCGTTAAATCCATCGAAAAATTGGGTAAGGATTTAGCATTGAGACTTGCGGCAAAATCCCTTCGTATTGAAGCTCCAATACCCGGAAAATGTGCCGTTGGTATTGAGGTTTCAAACAATGACCGTCTCACAGTAAAACTCCGTGATATTCTCGATTCACCCGTATTCAAAGAACACAAGAGTAAACTTTTCTGCTGTCTCGGTGTTGACGTTGCGGGTAACGCTGTATATTTAGATATTCCAAAAATGCCCCACTTATTGATTGCAGGTGCAACGGGTATGGGTAAATCCGTATGCCTTAACTGTCTTATCGTATCCTTGCTTTACAGAGCTACCCCAGATGAAGTAAGACTTATCCTCATTGACCCTAAAAAAGTTGAATTCAGCCATTACGCAGACATTCCTCATCTTCTCGCCCCCGTTGTTACAAACATAAACAAATGTGCGGGCACTCTTAATTGGGCTGTTGCGGAAATGGAGCGAAGATACGATATTTTCGAAGCACACAGCCTCAGAAACCTTGAAGAATATCAAGCTCAAACTGCAGACGACCCCGAAGCAGAAAAACTTGCTTCCATCGTTATCGTTATTGACGAGTTGGCAGACTTGATGATGCAGGCGAAAGCAGAGGTTGAAACTTCAATATGCCGCCTTGCACAGAAAGCACGTGCGGCAGGTATGTATCTGATTTTAGGTACGCAAAGACCTTCCGTTGACGTTATTACGGGTCTTATAAAGGCAAATATACCTTCAAGAATTTCCCTTGCCGTTTCTTCTCAGGTTGACTCAAGAACTATTCTCGACTCTGCAGGCGCGGAAAGCCTTCTTGACAAGGGTGATATACTTTATGCTCCCGCAGGCGCAAGAAAGGCGCTTCGTGTTCAGGGTGCTTTTATCAGCACCAAAGAACTAAATTCCGTTTGCGAATTTGTCAGAAGCAACTCCAAACCACAGTACGACCCCGACGTTGTGAAGAACATAAACACAGCAACGGAAAACTACGGCAAATCCAAAAAAGGAAAATCCGACGAAGATGCAGGAGACAACGCCACGGATACAAAAGATTTGGAACTTATGATTGCCGCATTGGAAGTTGGTTTCGATCAGGGAACAGTTTCCACGTCTTACATTCAGAGAAGACTTTCCTTCGGTTACGCAAAGGCTGCAAGAGTTGTTGATATGCTTCAACAGCATGGTTTTGTTTCCGCTCCCGACCCTGTAAACAAGTTGAGAAAAATTCTTATTTCACCGCAGGAATTGGCAGAACTTAAAATGAACGGTGCTATTTCCAAAAAAGACGAAGAAAGCGAATAATATGAAAACTTCAAGATTTTTTATTCCACTTTTTATTCTCATTTCCGCCCTTATTCTTTCTTCATGTTCAAACCCCGTAACGTACAGCGTGGATAAAGAGCATGAAGACAAGATAAAGGTCATATACAATATGGTGACGGGTCTCGTAAAAAACGACGAGGAGCTTTATTTAAGCACTTTTGAACCCGAATATATCGCAAACGTAACAAAAGTCGTTGACACATTGGGAACGCAATATTTTGATGCGAAAAACTTTGACGATCTGATGAACGGATTTTTCTTTCAGAATAAATCAGGATTAGAATCAAACTATGGTAAGGACGTAAAAGTTAAACTTTCCTTTAATTCTGTAGAGACGGTTTCAAAAGATTCTCTCGGCGAGTTTATCGACGATTATTCCGTTTCCTACAAACTCCCTCTCGATAAAACCGTGGAAGTTTCAAAAGTTTCGGTCAAAATTCATATCAAGGGTGACGAATACGAAGGATCTGTAGACAGCCAATTTGTATTGCTTAAACTTTCCGAAGGAGGATGGAAATTACATCCGCAAAGTTTTTTATACGCTTTTTAAAAGCAGAAAGTGAGTTATTATGGATATTTTAATCGCTATGCTTTACGGAATAATCGAAGGAATAACGGAATGGCTTCCCGTGAGCAGTACGGGTCACTTAATTATTTTTGAGAACATTCTTCCATTCCGTGCAGTTTCCGATGATTTTCTCGATATGTTCCGTGTTGTTGTACAATTAGGAGCGATTCTTGCCGTTGTTACCATCTATTGGAACAAAATCTTCCCCTTTGATTTTTCCAAGGAAAGAAAAAGCCTTATAAAACCTGATATTTTTTCCCTTTGGTTCAAAATCATAGTAGCTTGCGTTCCTGCCGCAATAGTTGGACTTTTGTTTGATGATAAGCTCGAAGCAATTTTCTACAATCCTTTGACAGTTGCTATAAGCCTTGCGGTGTTTGGCTTTGTTTTCCTTGTAGTCGAATCGATAAACAAGAATAAAACGCCCTCTGTTGATTCACCGTATAACATTACGTACAAAGCGGCTGTAATAATTGGCGCATTTCAGCTTCTTGCCGCTATTTTCCCAGGGACTTCCCGTTCGGGTGCTACCATCATCGGTGCGTTACTTATCGGCATTTCAAGAACCGCTGCCGCTGAATTTACGTTCTTTTTGGGAATCCCCGTTATGTTCGGAGCAAGCCTTCTGAAAATAGCAAAATTTGCTCTTGACGGCAACTCCATGACGCCAAACGAATGGACTATAATGGTAATCGGGTTTGTCGTTGCTTACGTAGTTTCCATTATTGCAATAAGAGGTCTTATGGCATACGTTAAAAAGCATGACTTCAAGCCATTTGGCTGGTACAGAATTATTCTCGCCATAGCGGTATTGGCTTACTTTTTCATTACAAAACAACCCCTTATATAACGTTGATAGTTTTATTCCAAATATGTTCAGGTAGGAGATACGAGATTTTTCGTATCTTCTTTTTTTAACTTTCTTGTTTCCTTGGGAATATACTAATAAAAAATCAAAGGAGGATGCAAGTGAATAACAGCAGTTATAACCCTGTTTTAAACCTTTCCAATTTTATGAGAAGACCGCCCAAAGCCACGGCTTCACTCCAAGGGAATGAAAATTACAGAAACATAAAAGGAATGGTCAGATTCTATCAATTACCCGTAGGAGTCCTTACCGTTGCAGAAATATCGGGCTTACCCAGAGGTTCATCCCCTTGTGAAAGCCCAATTTTTGCGTTCCATATTCACGACGGAAATTCCTGCAATGCATCTCAACCACCAAGACCAAATCCAGCTCCACCCCGTCCTAATCCTAATCCGCCTACGCCACCCCGTCCTAATCCACCCTCTCCACCTCGTCCTAATCCCAATCCGCCCTCTCCACCTCGCCCCAATCCTAATCCGCCCTCTCCACCTCGTCCCAACCTTAATCCGCCCTCTCCACCTCGTCCCAATCTTAATCCACCAACCCCATCTAATTATTCCGAATTCCGCATTTCGAATTCCGAATTAACTTCCGACCCATTCCCGAATTCAGGAAACCACTATAATCCACGAAATTGTCCTCACCCATACCATGCAGGAGATATGCCACCTCTGTTTGGTGCAGACGGATACGCATTTCTTGCCTTTGTAAGTTCACGTTTTACGGTAAATGAAATTATTGGAAAAACGGTCATTATTCATTCAGGCGTGGATGACTTTAAAACGCAACCGTCAGGCAACGCAGGTGAGAAAATAGCATGCGGCGTAATAACCACTATTTTAAGATAAAACACGGATAATAAAAGTGAAAATCTCAAAAGGGGATGTGAAAAAAAATTTTTACATCCCCTTTTGTGAAAGCTTCTGAAAAAGAAACAAAAATCCCGCAAAAAGCGAAAAAAATTTCAGAAAAGGTATTGACAAATAAAAAATTTGTGGTATAATGAGTAAGCTCTCTGGTGAGAGCAACCCTTAATTTAATAGATGCGGCCGTGGCGGAACTGGCAGACGCGCACGTTTGAGGGGCGTGTGGGCAACCGTATGGGTTCAAGTCCCATCGGCCGCACCAAAAATAGCACTTGCGAAAGCAAGTGCTATTTTTATCAAATCCGAAGGATTTGTATGGAATCACGCGGAAAGCGTGTATGAAATCAGCTCGCTTTGCTGGCTGTATTGCATCAAGATTCAGTCTTGTATTACTCTACGCCCCACTCAAAAAAAGGAAACGCAAAATGAAAAAATCTAAAGTTTCACTTGGAAACGCAATTTTTCTATTTACAGTTGGTATGATACTTGGAACTGTATTTATATTCGGAATGGGCTATTGGAATTCCAACGTAACAAGAGAGGAATGCATTGAAGTTAAAACGCATTTTCTTTCTTATAAAGAAATTAAGCAGCAAAGAAGATTCAACAGAATTAAAGAAATTGCTGTTGATTGCACAAACGGGGAAAGATATTTTATAGATGGTGTGAGCATCAATGAAGAAGTTGTTCAGATGCTATCCGAACTAGCCGAAAAGCAACCAATAACGTTGCTAATTCACCCAAACAGCGATACAATTGTTGAATTTTCAACCCAATCCATTAGTGTTTTGGAATTCAACAATACAATGAAAAAATTACGTACAGAAAATACAGCATTTCTGTTTTTAGGAATTTTCATGTATATTTGTATGGTTGTAGGTTTATATTATATTGTTTTACACTACGTTCATAAACGCAAGTATAAAAAGAATTTCGCTTATTGATTTTTCTTTCAATATTTATCCTTACACACAAAAGGAAGCAAACCATGAAAAAATACAAATTAACTCAAAAGGACGAGTTATTGATAAAAACCGCCCTTGAAACGTTGAAAAACAATTTTGATGACGGTATATACAACCACACGGTAGGATGTGCTGTATTATGCCAAAATGGAAAAATATATTCAGGCGTAAATTGTGACGGTATACATGGCTCTTGTGCCGAATATATAACAATAGGAACGGCAATTTCCGCAGGCGAAAGAGAGTTTGAAACTATAGTCGCCGTACACGATAAGCAAAAAAACTACGTTATTTCCCCTTGCGGTAATTGCAGGCAAATGCTTTTTGAGTATTGCCCCGATATAAAAGTCATTATTAACGACGAAAAAGAAGGACTTTTCAAAGTTAAAGCAAAGGACTTGTTACCTTATGCATGGGAAAGTGTAATTTGCTGAAAATTATCATTTAATAGAATTCTGAACACTAAAAATAAAGGAGCTATTATATGTGTTATTTTCTTTATGGAGCTATTAACTCAGGAATTAACGACGAAGATTATAAAACAGCATCGAAAGACAATGAATTTCATTTTAATTGCGGTAATATAAAGGACGTAAATGCTTGCGTTGAAAAATGCGGTATGGATTACAGAATAACCTTTAATTATTGCGATTGTAATACCGATATAGGTCAGAATGATACAAACAAAAAACAGTTGAAATCACTTGAAGAGCTTCTTCTTAACTTTAAAAACGTTCGTGGAATAAAATATGTTTTAATAAGTAAGAATTGGTATGATGAAACCAACGATGCACAAGAAACAGTTCACATAGACGATATTGATATTTTGTCATTCCTTGCAAATATGGAAACCAACTGTCTATATAAAATAGAATTATACAAAAAATACTATTAGAATATCAAAAAACTCGTTACCGTATGCATGGGAAAGTGCGATATGTTGAAACACCAAAAAGGCTGTTTCAGGCAAATGCTTGAAACAGCCTTAAATATTACTTTTTAATACTATGCGTATAAATCAAGTTGACCAAGGAAATATTTTTTTATTTGCAAATAGTCTGTTGAGGTTATCTTGCCGTCACCGTCGGTATCAGCAGAAGCGAAATATTCTCCTTCGATATTTATTGTTCCAAGGAACACTTTCTTAATCTGCAAATAATCTGTTGCTGTTATCTCGCCTGTTCCGTCAACGTCCCCTTTAACGACAACAGTGTAAACGTTATTTTCAGAATCCGTCACCTTAAAACCTGTACCAATTTTTGCATTATCCGCCAAAGCATTTCCGTCTTTGTCGGTAATTGTAACCGTTATTCCATAAGCCTCAAGATTCGTTATCATGCCAGATACAGTCGTTTTTGCCACAACGTTTGGCATTGTTTTGTTTTCTATATCCATATATTCGTTGCTGTCCTCATCTGGAAGTGTTACAATTTCAACGAACTCAAAGCCATTTTCGTTAGCATAAACTTCTGCCACAGAGCCTACAAAACCATGAATTGCAAAATCACTTGCACATCCGCCAAATGCATATTCACCTATGTTTATTACGGAATTGGGTATGATTACACTTTTCAATGATTCACAGAAGCCAAAAGCCCAATCACCTATAGTTTTTACGGAATTCGGGATTTTTACGGTAATAAGATTGCTATGATCACGAAATGCACTTGCAACAATCATTGTAGTGCCATCTTTTATTTCAATATTTTCGACCCAATCCGCATTCAATAAATAATTATTAAGATACAGAACATTATTTTCCCAATTAGACAAATCCTGACTGAAAGCAGTGCAGTTAAATGCATATTCTCCTATAGTGAGCACAGAATCGGGGAGAATTATATCCGAGAGAGACGTGCAATTATAAAACGCACGCTCTCCGATGTTTGTTACAGAATCAGGGATAATTATGCCCTTTAAAGATGTACAAGAATCAAATGCGTAATGGCCTATATTTGTCAAAGCGTTTCCCAAAGATACATTTGAAAGAAGTTCACATTCACGGAACGCACCGTACCCTATGCTTAATACGGAGTCGGGAATCTCTATACTTTCAAGAAGTATACATCGTGCGAACGCACTATCTCCTATACTCACCACGGAATTTCCCATAGATACGTTTGTTAATGCTTGACACCAGCCAAATGCCCAATCACCTACAATCTCCACAGAATCGGGAATAATTACACTTTCGAGTAATTCGGAATCCGAAAACGCATTGGCACAAATGAGTCTTGTCCCTTCTTTGATTTGATAACTTTGGTTTAAATCTTGAACCTCTACCAAACATTTTTCTACATATAAAGCCCCATTTTCCCAATTTTCCGTGTTGTTATAATATGCTGTATTATAAAATGCTTGTTTTCCTATGCTGATTACAGAATCCGGAATGCTTATGTTTTCAAGAGATTCGCAGAAACGAAACGCATCAGTTCCTATCTCCTTCAAAGAATCTGGCATAGTTACACTTATAAGCGAACTACAATTTCTGAATGCTCTGTCTCCTATTCTCGTTACAGAATCACCAAGTATTACATCGGTGAGGGAGGTGCAGCTATTGAACGAACTGTCTTCTATATTTTTCAACGAATCGGGAAGGGTTATACTTTCGAGAGATATACAAGCGGAAAAAGCACCATAACCTATGCTTTCTACAGAGTCAGGAATGGTTACGCTCTTAAGGCCACGGCAATCTGAAAAAACCGCTTCACCTATGCTTGTTATAGAATCAGGGATTATTATGCTTTCAAGAGCCCGGCATTCGCTAAACGCATATTCTCCAATATGTGTTACAGAATTAGGAATATAGACGCTCTTAAGTTTTTTGCAATTATGAAATACCCATTTCCCTATGCTCGTTACAGAATTTGGAATGGATATATTTTCAAGAGATTCGCAACCAGAAAATGAGAAATTGTCCAATTTTGTCACAGAATCAGGTATGGATATACTTTTAAGGGATTCGCAATTATAAAACGTATTTTCTTCGATAATTGTCAAAGAATCAGAGAGTTGTATATTTTTAAGAGCTTTGCAACCATAAAACGCTTTTTTTCCTATTTTCGTTACAGAATCGGGAATGATTACGTTGTCAAGCGTTTCACAGTTATTAAACGCCATTGAACCAATGGTTATTACAGAATCAGGTATTGTTATATTTTCGAGGCACCAACAGCCGTCAAACGCCATTTCAGCTATAAGCCTTGTACCTTCTTTGATAAAGCACTCTTCTATATAATGATTCGACTCAACTAAATATTTACCAACGTATAAAACTTCGTTTTCCCAATTAGTCGAGTCGCCATAATATTTAGTCCATTCAAAAGGATTCATTCCCATTGTTGTTATAGAATCGGGAAGAGATATATTTGAAAGATTATTACAATTACTAAAGACTCTCGAGCCTAAATTTGTTACAGAATCTGGAATTGTAATTCTCGTAAGCGCATAACAACCCGCAAACGCAAAGTCACCTATGCTCTCTACGGAATCAGGAATTGTAATGCTTGCAAGGTGTTCCAAACGATAAAACGCATGATCGCCTATTGTTGTTACGGAATCAGGTATGATTACACTTTCTATCTTCGAGCACCAATAAAACGCGTAGTTACCTATAGACGTAACACCATTTTCAATAACGACAGACTTAATTTGTGTATCTCGCAAGCAAAATGGGCTTTCCACTTCGGGTGACCCATCCTCATAATCATACATTTCTCCTGTTCCTGATACAGTAATAGTACCCTCGGAATCAAGAGTCCAAGTAAGATTATCTCCGCAAGTCCCAGATGCTTTTGTTTCTGCACTGACCGCCACGGAAAAAGTTGACAAAAGAATAACAAGGGATAAAACAAAGGATAAAACTTTATTCGTCTTTTTCATAATATTCCTTTCT
>JAZOCZ010000123.1:0-1531 GCA_045596755.1 Eubacteriales bacterium
GAATTAGTCGAAAGGATAGCAAAGCTCGTTACAGCACATACGATTGAAAAAGCTATAAATACAAAAACAGAGGACGATTCAAAGCCAAGTCAGATTGGCGATGAATCGTCCTTTGACGTTATGGAGGTTTACGATGAAGGGAATAATTGAAGAATTATGGAGTGGTAACGTAATACCAGGAGAGGACAGCAGAACGAACTCCAAGGAAATGAAAGAACTACTTGGATATATGTCAAGACATCATGAAGATTTAGAAAAAAGCTTCTCTGACGAACAAAAAGAAATCTTTGAAAAGTTTCACAACTGCTGGACCGAATATGCAAGTCTTTCAGAAGAAGCGGTGTTTACATACGCTTTCAAGCTTGGAGTAAAATTGATGATAGAAACGCTGACCAAATAGCCAAATAATGTCACGCAGTAATCAAAGAAAAGCCAAAATATATATAATCCCAATCAAAGGCACATAAAATCCAGCCGATAGCACTCCCTACGGCTGGATTCTACTTCTCGATATTAACCCTACTTTTATAAATCAATATTCGGGTTATTTCTGCACATATCAAACCAGACAATTTATGACATCAAGCACGAGAGGATAACGAAACTCGAAGTTTCACAAAAGGTATTGACAACGGGAAAACGATGTGATATACTATTGGAAAATAATGGAACGTTTGGTTTCACATAGGGTATTTTTATGAGAATAATGGATGAAAACAGTTTGCAAAAACTGGCTGATTACATAAAACAATATGCGAGGGAAAACAACGGAGCATCCCCTGCCCTTGCAGAGATAATGGATTACATGTGCATGGCGAAGGCTACGGCATATCGATACTTATTGGAGCTCAGGAATCGTGGGATTGTTTCATACAAGGGGAAGAAAACTCTTGAAACTCCTATGCAAAAGAAGATGAAATGCAACTTCAAGCGGATTCCCATTCTTGGAATGGTTATCTGTGGAACACCTGACGAGCAGGAAGAACACGTAATCGGGTATCTTGCTATTCCTGAAGAATGGATTGACGGTGAATGTTTCTTACTGAAGGCTTATGGTGATTCGATGGTTGACATTGGTATCGATGAAGGTGATTTGATTCTGGTCAAAAAGAGTGAAAACGCCAATCATGGCGACGTTATTGTAGCCTTAACGGATGAAGGAAACACTCTCAAAAGGCTGTTATGGATTAACGGAAAGCCTGTTCTCCGTGCAGAAAATAAGACGTATGAGGGCGAAAAATTGAACTTCACGCCACGTGAATTGATAATTCAAGGTATTGCTTTAAAAGTTATTAAAGACATCAGATAAAGGATTTTACAATGCAAGAATGGATTTACATAAACAACGAAGATAACACTTCAAGATACGTTTTAGGCACAAAGGGTGACAAGCCTGTATTTTGTTTTGGAATAAATCCAAGTACGGCAGAGCCTGACAACCTTGATCCCACTCTACGAAGCGTCAGCGCAATATCTTCAAGCAACGGATATGACAGTTGGATTATGTTTAACGTATATCCAAAGCGTGATA
>JAZOCZ010000124.1:0-14964 GCA_045596755.1 Eubacteriales bacterium
GTGAAAACAATAATTGGGATATACGAGTCGGCGGAAAATGCCAACTTGTTGCAAAAGGTAATTGGACATAATATTTTATCAAAAAAGTCCTCCGTAAGATTCTACTCAAACGGAGGACTTTTTTACTGCTTAGATTATCAAGAACCTCAAACATCACTTTCAGGAATTACAAACTCGCAAAGATGCTTATAATAAGCCTTACACCTATTGTATTTCTCCTCGGATTCAAAATATTCGGGGGCAGCAAGAGCGACTATCATACTGTGTTTACTATTTTCAGCACCGTTCATATAGCAAAAACCCGAAATTGCTTGTATTTCCAAAGCATCATAATAGACACCGAATTCCTCGATATCATTACGATTCAAAACAGTACTGTTTTCGAACAGTTCTGTCACAGAAGAAAGGAATCCTTTCGACGCCAAGTGTTCATAATATGCAGAATCCAAAAAAACTATTCCGTATTCTCCGCTTTTGATTTCTTCTTCAATAGATGAAAAATAAGAATCTATCGGATAACCGTTTCCGGCTTTTTTTACTTTTACAGAGCCATATATGACGGAAGCGACGCTTGATTTTTCAAATTCCTTCCACGTATAATACACGCCGTCATCAAGTCGATGGACACTCAAATTCGTCAAGGAAGATTCATCAACGTGAAGAATGCCCACTTGAGGTCTGTCCATTACAAAGCCTGATTTATACAGAACCATTGTTTTGAAGAAATCAAGATTATTGTTATAGTCTTCCATGGTTCTTGAATAATTTATTTCATCATGTTCAGGAGAATGTCTTATACAAACGTAGGATTCCCTTGGAAAACGGCAAAAACCTTTTTCTTCTGCAAAATCCAAATCACGCAGTCTGAAGGAATATTCATCATACGCAAAATCCGGAACATTACCTTCCCCAAAAACAGTAGTCAATGGAGCGGCAAGACCAATCTTTTTAATTTTATCGTAAAAAGATTCCTCGACGATGAAAACCGTTGACTCTCCAGCTCTTATTTCCGTTTCAAAACGGGTCAATGCATCCTGCTGATAAACGTAATCGTAAGATTGACCAGGTATGGTCGTTACGGTAAGTTCAACAAGATCCATTTTTACGTCGCCGTCACCATTATAGTCAGGAATTATTTTATTCAAAGTTTCCTCTGCTTCATTTCTTCCCTCAGCTGTTATATAGTTCTGACCTATAAACAGCACGTGTACATCGGGGTCTCCCTTTTCTATAATTTGTATAACGGATACAACAACGAGACTTCCTATGATAAGGATTATAAGTATAAGCCACTTATAATGATACCATAGATTTTCAAAAAATTCCCCTATTTTGCTTGGCGTTTTCATAGTTATTACTTGGAGATGGAAACGATTGTGACCTTAACCATTCCGCCAGGAGTTTCGAAGGAAACAGTTTCTCCCGATTTTTTACCAAGAAGCGCCTTACCATAAGGCGATTCGTCAGAAAGTTTTCCTGAGAAAGGATCTGATTCTGTTGAACCAACTATTGTATATTCGTTTTCTTCTTTCGTTGCTTCATCTCTTACAACAACGATACATCCGATACCCACAGAAGTTGTATCAATGTTAGAATCGTCAAGAATTACAGCGTTGCTGATAATTTCTTCAAGGCGGAGGATTCTGCTTTCAACCTCTGCCTGTTCATTTCTTGCTTCATCATATTCGCTGTTTTCGGAAAGGTCACCGAAAGATTTTGCCTTTCTAATAGCTTCGCTGATCTCCTGACGTTTTGTTGTTACGAGATAATCAAGTTCTTCCTTTAATTCTTCAAGTCTCTTTTTTGAAATAAATTCCTGTGCCATAATAAACTCCTTATTTATTTATAAAATATTTTTTTGCTACTTCAAACTGTTCGTCAATCTCCGTTTTATTATCGTCTTCAACATGAACGTGCGGAGCGACGCCAACACCCTCGTAGTTTTCACCATAAGGCGGATTATATTTTGCAACGGAAAGGCGGAGACCGCTTCCGTCATTCAAGGTTATAATGCTTTGCATATATCCTTTACCATAGGTATTCACACCATACAACTCTGCTATTTTGTAATCACGTAGCGCAGAAGCAAAAAGTTCCGCTGCAGAAGCTGTTCTTTTGTTAACGAGAACAGCCATTGGAAGTTCTATACGTTTTTCATCATCGGAATACAACGTTTCCGTTTCACCGCTTCCATAAACAATATTGACGACAGGACCTTTTGGAAGAATTCTATCGAGAATTGCAACAACACTGTCAAGAGAGCCACCCGAATTATCCCTTACGTCAAAAAGAAAGCCTTTGGCACCATTTGCTTTTGCTGTATCAACGGCATTCAGGAAAGCATCCGCTGTATTTGAAGCGAATTGCGTTATTCTGATATACGCAATATTCCCCTCAAGCATTTCGCTGTGTACCGTCTTTGTTACGACTTCTCTGCGTTCAACCTTAACCGTACGGATTTTTCCCTCTGCATCTTCTATTTTCAAAGTAACAAAAGTGCCTTTCTCACCTGCAACAGCATTCACAGCATCGTCGTAAGTTTCTTCTGTAACCGTTATATCACCAACAGCAACGATACTTTCACCGCCTTTGATGCCTGCCTCCTCCGCGGGAGACTCTTCAATGACACTATCTATATATATTTTTCCGTTTTTTGAAACACAGGTTACACCTATTCCCACAAAGCTTCCCGAAACCTTATTCAAATATGATTTAAGCTCATCCTTTGTGAGATATTCGGAATATTTATCTCCTAATGCTTCAACGAATTTTTCAGCTAAAGCTTCATCAACGTTTTCATACACTATGCCGTCAACAAAATTATTATCCACGAGCTTCTTTATTTCAAGAAGTGTATCAAGGTCGGACGTAAGATTACCGTAATAGGATTTTTCAGCCTCTACCGCATCGTGTATTCGTTTATTTACGCTGTTGTTAACTATAGCCGCAGTACAAAGAGCGGAAACACAAGCAACCGCAAGCATTCCTGCGATAAAAACAATAAGATTTTTTCTTTCCATAAAAATCACCCTGCCGTGACTCTGTAAATTATCTGAAATATTCTTTTGCAACGTATTTTTCAGGATTTACGTATGACCCATTAAGGATAAACGAAAAATGCAAATGAGGAGCAGTTGATCTGCCTGTTGAGCCTACTTTTGCTATAACATCACCCTGCTTTACTTTATCACCTACGGAAACGAGACGCTCACTGCAATGACAATAAAGAGTCTGCAATCCATTACCGTGGGAAATTACCACGACGTTTCCAAAAACGCTTGCGTATTCAGAACGGGTAACTATTCCGCCTGAAGATGCAAGTATCGGCGTCCCCTTTGGAACTACGATATCTACGCCGTTATGATGTTCCTTCGAAGAAGAACCAAATGGGTCCTTTCTTGTTCCGAAATAAGACGATATGTAATAAGACTGATTGGAGTACAAAGGCCATCTGAACTGGCTGGAAAGATATTCGCTCAATTCCGCAATATCAATTTTTACTTGTCCTATTTCCTTTGCATAATCTTTCTCTATACTATTTATAGCATCATAATCCTTTTCAAGAAGTTCTGCATTTCCCTGAATTTCAAGAATTACATCTTCAAGTCTTTTATATTCGTCAGCAACCGTTAGTTTTTTCTCCTCAATATACTTTTTGTAATCTTCGAGGGAAGAAACGGCTTTTTCATAATCCACAAGGGCTTTTTCAGATTCTGCTTCCGTTTTTTCTATTTCGGAAATTATAGCATTCTGATATGAAAGGATACTTTTTGCGTTTTCTTTCTTTGAAATATATTCCGAAAAGCTGTCTGAAGTAAAGAAAAGTTCAAGAGATGATACGCTTTTATTCTCGTAAATATACTTCAGAACGGAACAAAGTTGCTTTACTTTCTCTTCCTTTAAGTCTTCCGCTTTTTCAAGAACGAATTCAAGTTCAAGAAGATGTTCACCATATCCCGAAACAAGTTTTCCTATCAACTCTATTTCTGCCTCGGAATAACCAATTGAAGCCTCAAGAGACGCTTTTTCTCCAAGGAGAGAATTCAACTTTCCTTCGGTTTCTTTCAATTTTTTAAGAAGTTCCGCTTTTTCCTTTCTCGTGTTCGAAAGTTCTGTTTCAAGTTTTTTTAGTTCGTTCTGCTTCTCCGTCAACTCCGATTGAACGGATGCGTCTGCTTTTTCAAGAAACGTTCCCACGGGTAAAACCATAACGAAAGCCAAAAGGAAGGCTACCGAAACTTTGATTATTCTTTTTGTGCTGTTTTTAAATCTATTATACATTTTTAAACTCATTGTTATATTTACACGCTTAAATATTTTTTCACACAAATTGCCCCCGAAACCGTAGCTGACAAAACGCCAACTAAAAAGAATGCGGGCAATACAACAGGAAGAAACTCATTAAAATAAGGCAGGTTTCCAAACCCATAATTCATTATCCAATCTCTCAGCACAAAACTATACAAAAGATATTCGGATAAAACGGCAATAACAACGGACACGCCCCCCATGAAGAGACATTCAATTATAAAAGGAGCTGTTATAAATCCCTTGGTCGCCCCCATATATCGCATGAGGGATATCTCTTCTTTTCTATAATATATACCTATTCTCACAGTATTCAACGTGACAAAAACTGCAACAACAAATAAAAGCACAATCAAAGCACCTGAAATTGCGGTTACAGCTTTTTTAAGGTTAGAAATCCCATGATAAAGGTCAAGTTTGGTACTTACAGTTTCGATAATCTCCACATTTTCAAGTTCCAGAACAAGAGCGTTGAGTTTATCGTAACTTTCGAATCTTATATCAAATCTTGCTCTTATATACGAAGAAAGTTCTTCCTCGTACTTATCAACAACATCCGACAAGTCCCCACCCTCAGATTTTAGTTCTTCGAGTGCCTTTTCCTTTGAAACAAAAGAAACTTCCGTTACGTTATCGATGTATTTCAATTCTTCGAATACGTTATTTATTTTTTCTTCTTCCGCCTTCGTTGATACGTACGCAGTAACAACGTACAACTCGTCAGCAACAGACAAATTGTTCTCTATAACGTGTGTAAGTATTATAAAAAGTCCAACAACCACAATACAAGCGGAAAGAACGAGGATAGAAGTCGCAGAAAGCACTTTGTTTCTGTAAAGTCCCTTCACACCCTCGGAGAACAAAAAGGGAAGTTTACTTCCTCTACCTTTTCTGTTTTTCTTTTTACTCACAACCCACCCCTGCTTCTTCCGTACAAGCAGTATCGGAGATTATTTTTCCGTTTTCAATTGTTACCGTTCTATGAGGATATCTGTTTACTATCTCCATATCGTGAGTAACGACAATAACGGTTTTTCCTTTTTCATTGATTTTTTCAAGGAGATCAAAAAGTTGAATAGCTAACTCTCTATGAACGTTTCCCGTTGGCTCGTCTGCAATTATTATCGATGGATTTGACGCAATCGCACGGACGAAAGCAACACGCTGCTGTTCACCGCCTGAAAGTTGACGCGGAAAACTATCTCTTTTATTTTCAAGCCTTACAAGAGACAGGAGACTATTTACCTTTTTATTTATATCAGAAGTTCCCTCTCCTGTTATTCTGAGAGGGAGGGCAACGTTTTCAAAAACGGTTTTTCTTTCAATAAGTCTGAAATCCTGAAACACAACGCCAATATTTCTTCTGAAATGAGGCAACTCGGCAGGTTTCATATTTCTGAGTGAACATCCGTTTACCTTCAAGTTTCCCAAGGTTACACGTTTTTCACCAAGCAAAACCTTTGTAAGCGTTGTTTTACCCGCTCCCGAATGGCCTACAACATAGACGAATTCTCCATCGTTTATTCTGAGAGAAACGTTATCAAGAGCCACGTCTCCCCCATCGTATTTTACTGTAACACCGTTAAACTCTATCATTTTTGTGATACATCCGAATTATTCTGATTTCCCATATGCTTATAATCCACATATTTTTCAACCATAAGAGCAACCTTGAAGATTATAGCATCCTCAAACTCACGAAGGTCGAGACCGGTTAGTTTCTTTATTTTTTCAAGTCTGTATACCAAAGTATTACGATGAACGAAAAGTTTTCGGCTTGTTTCGGAAACGTTGAGGTTATTCTCGAAGAACGCCTGAATCGTAAGCAATGTTTCTCTGTCCAGAGTTTCAAGAGAATTACGCTTGAAAACTTCATGCAAAAACATTTCGCAAAGAGTTACGGGAAGATGGTAAAGAAGACGTCCGATTCCAAGACTTCCATATTTTACAATATTTTTCTTTGGTTCGAAAACGCTTCCTACGCCAATAGCCATTTTTGCATCCTTGTAGGAACGGGCAAGCTCTCTTACGTTAGTCGCAACCGTACCGATCCCAACGACTGCTTTGAGATAAAACTCGCCAAGGGCTGTATCAACTATGGTTTTAGCAATATTGTCTATGTTTTTATGGTCGGCTGCCGTTCGCAATTCCTTTACAAGCAACACTTCATTTTCCGAAGCATTTATAACGTAATCACGTTCTCTGTCCGCAACGATATTCTGAATAACGTCAAAAGGAATAATATCGTAACTTTGCTCAAACATTATAACGTAAACTATTCTTTCGGCATCGCTGTCAAAATGAAGTTCACGGGATTTTGTGTATATATCACCAGGCAAAATGTTATCAAAAATTGCATTCTTGACAAAATGAGCCTTATCATGTTTTTCATCATAGAGTGCTTTAAGATTCGTAAGTGAAACGAGAAGCATTGAAACAAGATTTTTCGCCTCTTCATCTTCGCCTTCCGCAAAAACGATATATTCTATTCTCGCATGAGATCCCATAGGTTTAAATGCATAACCGTCATATACAATAACGTCAAAAGAATAAGATATTTCATCAGCAACGCTTTTATATGATTTTCCCATTTCGGAAAGTTGGCTACAAGCAATAACCGTTCCCGTTTCATCCAAAACACCTATCGTTCTTTTTACTGCATCACGCATCTGGTAGACAAACCCTTGAAAAAGTTTATTTGCCATGTTGAACCTCCTGAATTTATAACAAACAAATTTTATAACACCATTTTGCTCCAATTATACACTATTTTATTTAAATAATCAATAGGCTTTAAGCAATTTTAACAAAAAAACTTTCAGAATTTATGCAATTTGCCATATTTTGTTTCATTCCCACAAAACTGATATTGCAGAAAGAGCATACAGAGGAGCAGTTTCTGTTCTCAATATTCTTTTCCCTAAAGTAACAGCAGGAATTTTCGCACTTTTTATTTTCTCAATTTCCTTTTCGGAAATTCCTCCCTCCGGTCCTATGAAGAAAGAAACGTCACAAGGCGTTTCGAGAAGAACGTCTTTTATTCTTACTTCATCCTCTCCCTCGAAGCAAGCGAAGGATATCCCGTCAAAATCAGACATTTCCTTCAGCATTTCGTCAAAGGTTATCATCAAGGAAACCTCGGGAATTATCATTCTTCCGCATTGGCAAGCGGCTGACTCGGATATTTTGTTATATCTTGTGTTTTTTGACAATGCTGATTTTTTATCAGGTCTGGAAACGCATCTTTCACAAAGGACAGGAACGATTCTGAAAGCGCCTAATTCCACGGATTTCTGAACAACGGTTTCAAATTTATCACCCTTTGGAACGCCTTGATAAACGGTAACACGGCATGGAAGTTCAGTATCCTTTTTATCGGTTTTTTCAAGTTTGCAACGTACTTCCTCCTTGGAAACCGAAACAAGTATTCCATCATATACGTTTCTTTTCATATCGCAAACGGTTATAACATCGCCTATGCAAAGACGCATAACTCCCGCTATATGAAACGCATCTCCTCCTGTTATCAAAGCCTCGTTGTCGGAAATATTTTCCGTAGGTACAAAAACTCTTATTCTTGATGACATATTTTCTCCGAATTTTAAGTTTCAAAATTTTTATTACAAATTATTATATATAAAAAATTGTCTTTGTCAAGTGAATTTATTCTCATTGTCGAAAAAAACAGAAACATAGAAGAATTTCAAAACAAAAAACAACAAAAACCTATTGACATTCAAAGTTTAATATAGTAAAATACATTCGTACAGAAAATATGTTTTCATAATTTGGAGGTATTTCAAATGAGCGACAAATTGAATCAAAACAACGAAATAAACGAAGTTGGTGAAGACGAAATCGACGTTTATACACTCGTTGATGAAGACGGTGTTGAAACAGATTTCGAATTCATTTATTCCCTTGAACTTGACGGAAACACGTACGTTGCATTTTCTCCCATCGATCAGGATGAAAACAGCGACGAAGAAGAATATATAGTTTTCAAGGTATCCACAGACGAAGAAGGTAATGAAGTTTACGATAACATCGAAGACGACGATGAATTCGACAGAGTTTCCGATGCTTTTGAAGATGCTCTCTGGAGCGAACTTGATTTGGACGAAGGATCTGAAGGCGAGGAATAATTATTACTGCCTGCTTGGTGCGTCAGCGTTTTTTTAAAACCCACAAGAACGAATCGGAGTCTGGGCTTCTGCGGCGGGAATGCAGACCTCCCCATATCTGACTGCTTATGTCACTCTTATATGGGACGTTGGGAGCACAAAACCGTGGAGAGGACACCATCCTGCACATGCAGGGTTCATTAAAGGCGCAACGGCCCGGCGGGTGCTATGTGAAATTCAACCTCGGAATCTTCCGAGGTTTTTTCATAAATATCACAAAGGCAACGATTTGTAAAAAAGAGGTTCAATATATGAATATAAAAAGAGGTTCAATATATGGATATTAAGAAAAAGATTCTCTCCGTTTTATTATTGATGACACTTGCTTTCACGTCATTCGTTTTCGTTGGTAATGCGGAAACAAAATCTGATTTTTCGGTTTCTCTCTCCTTTCCCGAAATTGTCGAACCAGGTGACAGAATCGAAGTTGTAATTACGGTGAATGATATTACATACGTTCCGTTTGAATACGGCAAAGGTATTCTCGGTGCATCCATATATCTTTACTATGATTGTGACGCACTTATCCCCGTCAAGGACAGTTTTTCCGCTGTTACACCTTCCGGCTGGGATTCCTTTGACGGCTCATCGCAAAAAGGCGTCTGGGCAATGCATTGCGTTTTCGACGGAGTGCTCTCAAACGGTGCGGTAGACGACGGGGCTTTAAGTTTTACAGTTTCATTCGACGTTGATAAAAAGGCTCAGCCTTCTGAAATTTATTTCACGATAGACAACTGCGAAGGAGCAGAATACAGCAATAAATCTCTCGCTTATTTCCAATCATTTGATTCAAGTGCATACTGCAAAGAAAAACTCACTATTATAGAACCGCGTATTCTTATTCTCAAAGACGAAAGTACCTTTGATATAGACAGAGATGGATTCGCTATATACTCCGACCTCTCCCCTCTTGATTACGATTCATTTTCGTCGCTTTTTTCCATAATAGGCGGTGACATGAAAATAAAGGCATTTGATTACGAGGTAACGTCAGAAAACGGTAAATACATTCCCAACGGTGCGGAAATTTCTGTTTGTCATACTAAGTCCGACAGAACGTTTACATACAAATATTTTCTTTTGGGAGATTGTGACAACAATGGAGAAGTAAACGTAAGCGATCTCGCAACGATTAAATATACAATCGTCAACAGAATACCCGCAGAAGGACATACTCTATTTGCTATGGATCTGGAAAAAGACGGGGTTGTCAGAATTGCTGACTATCTGCGACTTAAAATGCAAATAGCAAAGGACAAAAAATAAATGGAACATTGCATAACAATACTTTGGCGAATATTCGTTATGTTTCTTTTGATAATGTGCGGATTTATTCTCTCGAAGCTCGGATTTTTTGACGAAAAAACAACGGGTAAACTTTCCGCCATACTCACGAAGTTCATCATTCCCGCCTCTATAATCGCATCCTTCGTTCGAAAATTCGATGTTTCGGAAGCAAAGGGCTTTCTCTCTGCTTTCGTTATAGACATGTTTTTTTTCATAATTTCCGCATTTCTCGCGTCAATCATTTTTAAAAGAAAAGAAGGAACGGATTTCAGAGACTACAGAACATGTTCCATATACGTTAACAACGCACTTTTTGCATTTCCTCTGATAAGCGCATTGTTCGGTGATTACGGAATATTTATCGGCTCTGCTCATCTTTGCTCGATGAACATCTTTTTATGGACATACGGCATATTTTTATACAAAGGCAAAGAAGGTATAAGTCTTAAATCCGCTATTATAAATCCTGGACTGATAGCAACACTCATAGGAGCTTTGATTTTAGTTTCGCCAACATTGATTCCCGACAATGCGATGAACGTACTTACCACAAACGGATTCACTTCTCAACTCGGAAAATGTATTTTTGAAGCTCTGAATATGCTCAAAAGTGCTAACACGCCCATAGCGATGCTCGTAGCCGGTGCATGGCTCGAAAAGGCAGGAATCAAAAATTCCGTTGCGGATTTATCCGTCTGGAAGGTATCGCTTATCAGAATGATTGTATTCCCCAGTGTTCTCTTGGGAATTTTATATTTTCTTCCTGTAAACAATGATATTAAAAACATTATTCTGCTTGGTTCGTCATCACCAACGGCAATTATTGCCGCAACATTCTCTCAGATAAACGGATCAAATTACATTTTCTGCGTGAAGGCTATAGCGGTAACTACATTGCTTTCCGCAATAACGATGCCTATGTTCGTGGCGTTGATTTCATTGTTTTAAAGGTTTTTACTTTTTCTCTTTTTTGCAAAAAAGAGAAAAAACAATTTTTAAATCGTTAAAAAGAGAAGTTAGCAGTACGCAAAACTTCTCTTTTATTTTTTGAATAATCTATTTGTTTTGGATTTCCGTTTTATGATTCGAGGTTTGATATTACATTTTTATTATTTCAGGTTTTCTACACGTGTATTCGCTTTCTTTGCGTCCTCTGATTTTTTGCGGTTCATATCACCTACAGGAACGTCAAACATTGCCTGATAGCTTTCTTCGGTAGCCTCGTCATGCATAGCCACGGGAACCATTCCCGTATAATCCGTTGCTGACGCAACTCTCGCTTTATCTATATATTCCCCACTATCAAGGTTCACGCCGTATTTATCTATTTTTTTGTCTTTTTCCCGTCTTTCATACATCATAAAAAATCATCTCCCCTGTCATATGATTTACAAAGGAGATAAAATTATTCCGTTAAATTTTCACATCAAAATATTTCAAGCATTTGGGGCATTTTACGTTATGCCTTCCCTTCCTTTTGGGAAGCCTGAGTTTGATTTTACAAGAAGGACATTTTCTGTAGACGTGAGTTTTTCTGTATTTCCATTTATTGGAAACGTACTTGAAATACTCTACTACTTTGCCTTTTATTTTCAAATATTTTTGGTTTTCAAACTGTCTTTTATATATATTTTTTGAAAGCATTCTGAAAAGCAATATGGCAAGCAAAACATAAAGCACAATAGAAAAGCACAAACTCACCCACACATTACGAATAAATAAGCTTATCACCATAATTGCAAAATAAACAATAAGTATAAATTTTTGCAAATCATCACTACCATATCTTCCATACGTAAAGCGGTATAAACGTTCTTTCAGCCCTCTCATTTAAAATCCATCCTTTTTAGTATTTTAACATTTTTATTGTATCATGAATATATAAACTTAGAATAAACGTTCAATCTTCAATGTGAAAATTTTTCACTTCAAAATCACGTATTACTCATTAACATATAAATATTTACATTTATGGAAATAAGACTTGTTGACAAAAATAAAAAAAAGTGTATACTTAACATTGTATATTTGCGAATTATTTTACACATCAGTCGCAAATTAGATTTCTGAATTTTCAAAAAAGGAGATGAGACGGATGGATTCTGGCGGTAATAGCACAATTTCCGCAGGACGAAGTTGTAAACAGAATATTTTATCCGTTGCATCTGCTTCGGGTATATAAAAAGTTTATAAAATTATATTTTTCCTGCGTATTTTGTTGTTTTGCCCCTTTTTTTATTCTAAGACTTATAGGGAGGTAAACCATGGAAGAAAAAACCATGCTTGATTCAGCCTTGGAGCTGTTTCAATCAAAACAATACGCAAAACTTAAAGAGCTTTTTTCTTCGTCCGAACCTGCGGACGTAGCAGAAGTTCTCTCTGAACTTGAACGGGGACAGTACGTAAAATTATACAGACTTCTCCCAAAAAGCATTGCCGCAGAGGTTTTTGTTGAAATGGATGCGGATGCTCAAAAAAACCTTATTGATTCGTTCAGCGATGCTGAAATCACTGAAATACTTGAAGAACTTTTCTACGATGATACAGTGGATATTATCGAAGAAATGCCTGCAAACGTTGTAGACAGAATTTTCAAAAACGCATTGCCCCACACGAGAAAAACGTTAAACGACCTTATGCGTTATCCAGAATCAAGCGCAGGGTCTATAATGACAACTGAATACGTTTATCTGAAGCGTACCATGACAGTAGGCGACGCTCTTGAGCGTATCAGAAAAGTCGCCATTGAAAAGGAAACCATATACACTTGCTACGTTACGGAAAATCGTTTTCTCGTCGGTATAGTCACCGCCAAAGACCTTCTCATCTCACCCCTTGACCGAAAGATCGAGGAAATTATGGAAACCAATGTTGTTTCCGTAAAAACGGAAGATGACAAAGAAGAAGCGGCAGCCATGTTTTTGAAATACGATTTTTTGGCACTTCCCGTCGTTGACAAAGAAAACCGAATTGTCGGTATTATCACAGTTGACGATGCTATGGACGTCCAGAACGAAGAAGCGGAAGAAGACTTCGCCAAGATGGGTGCTATCACGCCAAGTGATAAACCGTACATGAAAACCGGAATTTTCGAGATATGGAAAAAAAGAATCCCTTGGCTCTTACTTCTGACCCTTTCTGCCACCTTTACAGGAATGATAATATCTTCCTTCGAATCCGCTTTATCAGTTCATATAGCCCTTACAGCCTTTATTCCCATGATAATGGGAACGGGAGGAAATTCAGGAAGCCAATCCTCAGTTACGATCATAAGAGGTTTGTCTCTTGGCGAAATAGAGTTTTCAGACGTTCTGAACATACTATGGAAGGAATTCCGTGTTTCCATTCTCTGCGGAGCGGTTTTGGCAGTTGCAACGTTTGCGAAAATATTGCTTATTGATAATCTGATTCTCAAAATGGCTGTTGACACACTCACCGCACTTACGGTTTGTATCACCATGCTTTTAACAGTTGTTGGTGCAAAAATCCTTGGATGCGTACTGCCGATTTTTGCAAAAAAAATTGGGGCTGACCCTGCCGTTATGGCAAGTCCTCTTATAACGACTCTTGTTGATGCAGGATCACTTATTATATATTTTACCGTAGCAAAAATGCTTCTCGGCTTATAATATACACAGAGATAAAGGGACTGAATATGAAAAACACCCATTCGGAAAAATTCGACGTATTTTATATGGCAGACGTTGAATCCGCTTTGAAAGAATGCTTTGAAAAACGTGGTATTTTAACCGTTTATCCAAAAGGAACAAGTATGCTCCCATCTTTGAAGCAAGGGAGAGACAGCGTGGAACTTTCACCCGTAAAAGAAGTTCAAAAAGGCAGTATATATCTTTACAAACGCAAATCGGGTGAATTCGCGTTGCACAGACTTTTCAACATTAAAAATGATGAATACATTTTCTGCGGTGACAATCAACTCATTTTCGAAAAGGTTGAAAAGTCACAACTTTTAGCCGTGGTTTCACGAATATACAGAGATGGAAAAATTGCGGATAAAAGCATTGTTTACAAATCAACCGTTTTTTTAAATTCATTTATGCCTTTCAGAAAATTGAGAATCAGGATTTCGTCATTTTCAAAAAGGCTTTTCAAAAAGTAACAGTATGAAGAAAAAGAACCTTATCAGATCAACAATTCTGCTTTTTATATCATTGTCCATAGTGGTTTTTATACTCTGGCACGCATCAAGACCCGGTGAAGAATCGAGAGTTATCAGTGATACCATTACAAACGCCATAAAAGACACCATAGAAAGCAACAATAAAGTACCTCCCGTTTTAAGCGGCACAGATGCTATAAACAAGCCCTCCTCGGATACCGAAAACAAGGTTTCCGTAAACACTTACATAATGAAAATATTCATTCGCAAAAGCGGTCATTTGCTTGCATACACAGGACTATCGTTTTTTGTCGCTCTTACCGCAGTTTCATTTGGGATGAAAAAAGATTCTGCATTTTTCGCAACTCTCTTCTTCAGCGGTATTGTTGCCTTATCCGACGAGTTGATTCAAAGTTTCACAGAAGAAAGAAGCGGGAAATTCCGAGACGTTCTTATTGATTTGTGTGGATGTATTATGGGGTGTTTCCTTGCGATTTTCGTATTTTTGCTGTTGTATTATATTATACAACGGCAAAAAAATAATAAAAAAATCGAAAATTGCAAAAAAATTTCCGAAAACGATTGATTTTATCGTTTAAGTATGCTATAATGTATTAGATTTTCCTGTGAATCAATAATCATCAAAATTAAAAATACAGGAAAAGCACAATATGTTGTATAAAAAACAAAATTCAACAATCAATAAAACAAGAAAGGAATTTCAAAAATGAAAGCATTGAAAGGCGCATGCGTTATCGGTCAGTCCGGCGGACCTACATCCGTTATTAACGCTTCTGCTTACGGCGCAATTATCACAGCTCTCAAAGACGAAAATATTACGGAGGTTTACGGAGCACTTAACGGTATCAAAGGCATACTCAATGAAAACTTCATCGATATGTCCAAAGAAGATCCTGCAGAACTCGAACTTATGAAATATACTCCTTCTTCTGCTCTCGGTTCTTGCCGTTACAAGCTCAAGGACGTTGACGTTGATGACACGGATTACAAACGTATTCTCGAAGTTTTCAAGAAGTATAACATTCGTTACTTCTTCTACAACGG
>JAZOCZ010000125.1:0-1849 GCA_045596755.1 Eubacteriales bacterium
AATCAAGAACTTCGGCGATTTTAACCTTTACCATTTCCCCATCCTTTATTCTTCGATAGGACGTAAAATAAATTTTCCCGTCAATATCAGGAGCATCCGCATAACTTCTGCCAAAATAGCTTTCTGCCGCTTGGTCATAGCCTTCACAAAGCACCGTCATCGTTTTTCCTACGAGAGTATCGTTATATTCTTCGTGGATCTTCATTTGAGCACGCTTTATAGCATCCCTGCGGCTCTTTTTCTTCTTTGCGTGAACCTGTTCGGGCATATCGTAAGCCGCCGTACCTTCTTCTCTTGAATATTCAAAAGCACCGAGACGTTCAAACCTCGCCTCTTTGACAAAAGCCAGAAGCTCGTTGAATTCTTTTTCAGTTTCTCCCGGGAATCCCGTTATAACCGTTGTTCTTATAACAACGTCAGGAATACGGTCACGGAGCTTTTTGATAACGGTTCTTATGGATTCAGAAGTATCTCTGCGGTTCATGCGGCGCAAAACGTCGCTTGAGATATGCTGAATGGGCATATCGATGTATTTGACAACCTTTGGGTTTGTTGCAATTTCTTCAATGAGGGAATCGGTTATTCTTTCGGGATAACAGTAAAGTATTCTTATCCATTCGATGCCCTTTATTTTGGAAAGTTCTTTCAAAAGTGAATCAAGAGCGTACGTTCCGAAAATATCTTTACCGTAAGCCGTTGTATCCTGAGCAACAAGAACAAGTTCCTTTATACCCATAGATGCAAGATCTTCCGCTTCCTCAATTATATCAAGGATAGGACGGCTTCTGAAACTTCCTCTGATGGAAGGGATAACACAATACGCACATTTATTGTCGCATCCCTCGGCTATTTTCAGATAAGCAAAATGTTCGGGAGTTGTAACAACCCTGCTTCCGTCAAGAGAAATCTCTGAGGGGTTTGGAATAAAGGAATACTTTTCTCCGTTATAAGCCGAATTTACAGCTTCAACTATTTTCAAAGCACCGCCAACGCCCACAACAGCATCAACCTCAGGAAGCTCCTTCATAACCTGGTCGCCAAAACGTTGGACAAGACATCCCGTCACAACAATACCGCGGAGAGTTCGATTCTTCTTCAACCAAGCTACATCGAGAATGTTGTCAATAGCCTCCTGTTTTGCATCCTTTATAAATGCGCAGGTGTTGATAACAACAACGTCCGCATCAATATCTTCAGGAACGACCTCAAAGCCCGCTTCCGAAAGTTTATACAGCATTATTTCAGTATCTATAAGGTTTTTAGGACATCCAAGGGATACAAAACCAACTTTTATTTTTTGTTCAGCCATTATCAAAACTCCATTTTTGCTTTATCCGAAAGAATAAATTTCTTCATTCCTTTAAACAGACTTCAATCTCCGTTTTTCATCGGAGAAAAGCCTCTATGTATAAATAATCAGACTTTTAATACAAAATTTTCAAAACATTCCTTGCATCATCATAAGAATAGCCCCACCTGACAAGATATTCAAGAGCCTTTGACTTATCCTGTTTGGAAATTTCTTCTCCAAACTTCTTTCCTAAAAGGGTTTGCATATTCTCGTAAACCGCTTCATCGGAAAATTCGTATTCTTCAAGAACCTGCGACAGCGTCTCACGGGAGAACCCTTTTTCGTAGAGCTTACCCTTTATTTTTGCGGGTCCCATCAAACAACGGACAAAATATTCTTCGCACAAATCTTCCGCCAATCGTAAATCATCAATATATCCGTTTTCCTTCAATATTTCAATCGCTGAATCAATAGCCTGCAAAGAAAACTTGCCGCGAAGTTTCATCCTCAATTTCCGTTCGGGCATATTGGAATACTCAAGGTGTTT
Organism: Eubacteriales bacterium; assembly: GCA_045596755.1. Classification (GTDB taxonomy): domain Bacteria; phylum Bacillota; class Clostridia; order Oscillospirales; family CAG-382; genus SIG653. The sequence continues at coordinate 1,839 of JAZOCZ010000125.1, forward strand.
CAGGCTTTTCT
>JAZOCZ010000126.1:0-2370 GCA_045596755.1 Eubacteriales bacterium
ACGAGAGGTGCTAAGATAAGCAAACCGCAAGTATTGTTAATAGCTGTGGTAAATGCTGTTTCACCAGCATACTGTGTATCCAATGTAGAAGGTATTTTAACTATTCTGGAAAGGAATATGTAGTCTTCTCTGGATGGGAAGATAATGTTCGTATAGAACGTATCAGACCATTGCCATGAGAAAGCAAACATAAATATCGTAACCATCATAGGAACGGACATAGGAAGAATGATTCTTACGAACGTTTTGAAAACGCCTGCACCGTCAACGTATGCGGCTTCTTCAAGCTCATCAGGAACACCTTGGTAATACTGTCTCATAATAAAGATATAAAGACCGTTTTTAAAACCAAGACCTGTCATTGAAAGAATTACAAATGGCCAATATGTATTTGTAAGCTCAAATAAGCAAGGTGTTAATGAATCGGACCAATTAAATGCCTTTGCCAAATGTCCGTAAATGCCCCATATATCAAACCATCTGAACAGATAGAACATCGAGGAACGGAGAGTTTTGTGGGGTATAACCATTGTTATAATAACACAAGCAAAAAGAATTGTACGTCCTTTGAATTTGAACTTTGTAAATCCATAACCGATTACTGAGCAGATAAGCGTCTGAATCAGTGCCGTAGTTGTGGAAAGCAAAGTTGTGTTGAACAACGCCTTGAAATACTCATTTTCTTTGATAATTGCTTGATAGGTATCCAAAGTTGGATTTTTAGGAATTAACTTAACACCAACGTCAACAAAGTCTTCTCTGCTCATAAATGAACTTGAAATCTTTGAAATGTATGGTTGAAGAATAACATAAGAAATGCCAACGAGAAGCAGAAAACGAAATATTGACCAAACAACTTTGCCTGCAAAGTAAGAGTTGAAATATTTGGATCTCATTCTCTCGATAAAAGGAGTGTTTTCATCGACCTTCTTTTGTTTGAAGTTCGGAGTATTTAATTTATCCATCTATTCACCCCTCCTTATGCATCTTTACGCTGATAGAATACGTAAGCTGACAGCAACGCCGAAGCGAGACCAAGAATTAAAAGAACTACCACGAAGTAAATCCATGACATTGCCGTGGATCTGACTACCGCATGCTGAATACTACCATCGTATACACTTGAAATGTAGCTCATAACAGTATTGGTTTCGGAAACGAATGCGTCAATAATTGTGTAAATCGTATTAACGAGAATCATTGGGCTTAACATTGGGTAAGTAATTTTCCAGAACGTTTCCCAAGAAGATGCACCTTCGATGAAGCAGGACTCGTAAATAGCAGGAGAAATGGATTGAAGACCTGCAAGAAATACAAGCATCTGAACACCTGAACGGTTAATGATATCGTAAACGTTATTAACAAGACCTGTAACGTATGTAACAAGTTCTGTACCGACCTGCATACTTGAAAAGAAACGCTGAACGTCAAGAGAAGAAATAATCTGTGTACCCGTAGACGTTGTCTGCCCGCCGCCGGTATCAATGGTACTACCATTTGAAAGTCCTGCGGCAAGTCCATTCTGAAGGTCAATCGCTTCAATAATGCCTGTTGAAACGATAACGGGAATAAAGAATATGGCTCTGAATGCCGCACGTCCAACCATTTTTCCATTAAGGATAATTGCTATAAACAAGGAGAATATAACAATAGCAGGAACGTCAAAAACCAATTCTTTAAGACTGGAAATGAGAACAGGAACAAACTCAGTATCTTCGAACAAGGCGTATTTATAGTTATCAAATCCAACGTTTTTGAGTTGCATACCGCCAAGTTTACCGTTGATTGACATTTCACTGAAACTATATTGAATAGATTCAACGATCAAAGGCAAATAGATAAGGAAGAATCCAAGAATGAAAGGTAATACGAATAAATATCCCTTCTTTGCTTTGCTTTTTTCAAGGGATTTACCCTTTCTTCTTGGAGCAGGTTTTGCAGCCACGTTTGTATTAGTTTGTGTCATTGTTTACTGCCTCCTTAATCCATTATTTTGCCGCTTTGATCAACGAGAATATATCCAAGAGAATCAATGGTATATTCTGTACCGTTATCAACAAATGTTACTTCTTCAAGTCCATAGTTGATATAGTAAACGTATTCATTTTCACCATCAGAAGAATTCATATCCTTTGAATACCCAACTTTAACCAGCTTATAGCTATCGTCAAGATATTCATGCGAGTTCATGTAATAATTCTTCGTACATTTAAGAACGCTATTCAATTCACCATAGGTATCAACTATAGTCTGTTTAAGAATACTGTATCTTACAGAATAGTATTCAGAAAGAACCTGATTTGCTTTAAGTTCAGAAGCATTTTCATAAGCGATGATGAAATAAGGATTTGCACCATTTTCTATGGTTTT
>JAZOCZ010000127.1:0-3080 GCA_045596755.1 Eubacteriales bacterium
TGCAAATCTTCTCAGAGCCATGATGAAATACGGCGATTCCGCAAAAGCGGCAATAAGCTGAAACAAAAGTAAAATTACCCGAATGTAAAAAGCTAAAAACAGCTTTTACATTCGGGTCAAACAAGGAAAAAATGATAAAAATAATAAAGAAATATTAAAGGAGGAAAAGGAAATGCAGACAGAAGAAAAATTTGTTGTTCCCACCGCTGAATTTGTTATTTTCCCTAAACAGGATATCGTAACAACAAGCGGTGAAGGCGACATGGGCGGCGGTATCATTCTTCCCGATGTTGACTGGGAGTAATCACAACCCATACTTAAAGGAAGCAACGTAATACAGAACACCGTATAAGGATGAGTATAAACGAACTTGTCATTACACGGTGTTTTGTTTGCCAATTTTATTCAAGAGTCAAAAAATGCTTTTCCCAAAATCAAGGGAAAAGCATTTAATTTTATCAAATTTTTCAATTTGAATTCGTAGGATCATCAAAAACCGCAATCAAAATGTTAAGGATAAAATTTGAATTTACAAATTATTCCGAATCACTCATTCCGAATTCCGAATTGAGTAAAGTTCCTATTTTAATAAACAACAACCTCAACCACACCGTATTCATTAAAGCGAATTGGATGCATCCAGCCCGACCTTCCTTCCCAGCCTGTACCTGATATTTCGTTTGCATGGAATATCATCCACAAAACTCCGTTTTTATCGGGTACGATGCTACAGTGACCAGGTCCGTAATATTTATTTCTCACGCTCTGATGTACAGGTTTTTCAATTTTAGTCCAAGAGTTGCTGTCGAGGACTTCCTCGCCTGTGAAAATCAATTGTCCGATGCAATATCTGTCGCACCAGCTTCCGCTTGCGGAAAAAAGAATCGTGAGATAATCGCCATCCACTATAGCATAAGGTCCTTCGTTAACGTAAGGTACGCCGCCGAATTGCTCCCACGTATATCTCGGTGTTGAAATACATACTCTCTCGCTTGATATTTTCATTGGGTTTTCCATCTTTGCGATGTAAAGGTTCTGTGCAAGATTCTCGTCGCCTTCCCAGCCTGACCACACTGTGTAAAGCTCGCCCTTGTACTTGAAAATAGTACCGTCAATTGCCCACTTGTCCGTGGAATCGGTAAGCTTAACAGGTTCTTCGTATTCACCCATGGGGTTATCGGTTTTAGATTTCATGGCGTACATTCTGTGACTTTCGTTAGTGCCTTTTTCAGCACTGGAAAAATATACGTACCAATATCCGTCAACAAAATGGATTTCAGGAGCCCATACGTCCATCGCCCACGGTTTTCCCTCTACAAATTGGAGAATCATAGCTGCGCCATCCGTTGTGTAATTAGCCAAGTCGTCAAAAGTTGAAACAAAAAGACATCCCCATGCGCCAAAAACATGGTAATATTTCCCGTCATGATAAACTATATCAGGGTCAGCTATCCAAGGATTAAAGGGATTTTCATACTTTTCATATCCTACTTCCAACGGGTCGGCAAAAGAGGTTTCAACCTTTTTCAAAGGTTCTTTGGAAACTTCTTCGGATACGTTTTCAGAATTTTCCACCGATGTTTCTTCGGACGTTTGTTCCGATTGCTCCGCTTTTGAGCTTTCCTGCGTTTCATCTCCGCAAGCCGACATGCCTAAAATAATAAAAACAATAAGTATAAATGACAATATTTTTTTCATCAAAATCTCCTCGGTTCATTTTTTTGACAGTATAACATACCATATATGGAAATTCAATACCTTTTCTAAAACGTTTTTTTAAAAATTAAAGCCAAATGTACTTCTTTGGATATTTCTTCAAAATAAGTTTATATATAATTTTCCACAAAACCTATTGATTTTTCCCAACAATTATTATATAATGTTATCAAGGTGTATTATTGTAACATCTGTAATTGTTTAGTATTTAAAAAATGTTATACAGTTTGGGTATGAGACGAGTTTTTCGGTATTTTGCCCGAGCATGGTAAAACGGAGGTATCCCGCATGAAGCAAAAATTAAAATTTCTTATTCCCTTTTTGATATTCGTTACGGTTATCACTTTGGGTATGAGTGGATTGTACATGGATTTGTACAATTCGTTAAGCGACTTCTTCGGTGACGAAGAAGAAACAGAAGAACTTATAGTTCAAAAGGTTTATGCATACAACGCTTTGTCTTTACAGGAAGCCTTTGAAGCTGTAGGTTCTGTCAATATTCTTGATCTGACGTTGGCTAACGATATAACCTACGAAGGTAAGTGCCTGCAGGCGAGCCAGCTTTCCACCGTTGGATCAAGCGCGTTTTATATCGATATGAACGGCCATAATCTTGATATCAAAACTGATACCACAGGCGGTATCATAATGGATAAAAGTACGTTTTATGCCGTTGACACCGTAGGCGGCGGTCATATCGACGTCGATTCCCAAGGCGGCGGAATTCTTTGTAAAAACTTCGTTGTAGATGGCGGAAACATCACCGTAAATGCAGGTCAGACTGATGCATCTGGAAACTCCTCCGAGAGTTCTAAAAACGGAGTCATTACAGATTCCGAGGTCGACGAGGACATTTTAGGAGATGACTGGAAAGGATACTACGGTGATCTCACAAGCGATCAAACTCATCATGGATACAATTTCCAAGATGCAGTTCGTGCTTATAGGTCAGCTACTGTCAATGGTTCTGTTCGCCTTCATGCTCAACACGATGCCCCTTATGTAGACGTACAATATGAAAAGCATTTGTTTTTTTGTGGTATCCGCGTTGGCTCTGATGATTGTTTCGTAGATGACGGCACGTTAACCGTTAACGGCGGTTGGTTTGTTGCTACAGGTCCCGTAGGCGCTTATTCCAATATAATAGAATTTCACGATGGAACCAGCGAAATATATGGTTCTTGCGGTAGTACGACACAGCCGTCTTATAGGGGGGATGCCATCGTTTTTTCAGACCCTAACGGCTTCGATGGTCATCTTTACATAGGTCCCCGTGCCACAGTTTATGCATCTGTTCCTTCAGCCAATGCAGGTATTTTTTCACATTGCTGCAATTATTTCAAATGTGAAGGCACTCTTTATAG
>JAZOCZ010000128.1:0-2966 GCA_045596755.1 Eubacteriales bacterium
AGCATAAGAACGCCAAAACTTTTTTCAAAAAGCATGAGATATGTCCGTATTGGATACAGAGCAAGTCAGGATATGTATGCTGAATTGGTTGTTAACAGATCAGACGGAATATGGATGGGTTTGCACGGTTCAGTACGCCCCTTCGAATTTAAAAAGCAGGAAGATTTTGGCTTTATAATAGTGGATGCGGATGTACTTTGTGCCGACAAAGTTTATTTCACAGAATTCAGAATAGACCCTATGGCAATGCCTGACCTTACCATTGATATAAAATACATTGCAGGCTTCGATACTTTGGAGGATGCGCAGAACTTCGATGCAAAAAATTTCAAAGGCGAAAGAGCGAATTATGATGGCGATGCTGAATGGGACGATCCCGAATACGTGGAACAAGTAGTATCCGACCTTGATAACTACGAGGGCACTCTTGACATCAAGGACAACGGTGACGGAACAGTTACTATTTCCTACGTAAAAGAGGGTGAAAACGTTTCATATACCGTTCCCAACGACAAAAAATATCTGTTTGGCGGATACGCGGCAACAGATGATTTAAAAAGAACCCTTCCCAACTCCGACAAAGTCGGTATCTACGGTGAAAACGGTGAATACTACGTTGGAATTTTCTATTTTATGTGGCTTGAAAATTATTGGGACGGAGACGTTTACGATATAAACAAGATAATTGCCAAATACGGCACAGCGGCACAAAGTTTAGCATGCGGTGCATGGGGTGGCGAGCTTGCTTGGCATTTCTGGGGCGAACCCTTTTACGGCTATTACTTTTCCTGTGACGAATGGGTAATCAGAAAGCATATGGAGCTCTTTTCCAATGCAAATATAGATTTTCTTTATTTTGACGTTACAAACGGATGGACGTATACTCACGTCGCGAAAACGGTTATGAAAGTATGCCACGAACTCAACGAACAAGGATTCGATCCACCCGAAGTAGTTTTCTATACAAATTCTGGTTCAGAAAAAGCTGTTCGTCAAATTTACGATGAAATATATAAACAAAACCTTTATCCTGACACGTGGTTCTACGTTGATGGCAAGCCCGTTATCGTGGCACAGGAAAAAGACAATATAGACGATTTCTTCACAATAAAACTTCCTCAATGGCCCACTGAAAATAACAAGAGAAACTCATGGCCCTGGATCGATTTCAAATGGCCTCAATACGTATACAAAAATAAGGAAGGCGTTGGAGAAGCTATAAGCGTTTCCGTTGCTCAACATAGCGGAAACACAGTTTTTTCAAGTTCAGGACTTTATGGGGATAAATCCAACAGAGGAAGATCAACCGTTGGTAAATCCGAAGCAGTAAGTTCGAAGGAAGTGACTGCGGATTCCTATAAATACGGGTTCAATTTCCAAGCTCAATGGGACAGCGTATTCTCCTATATAAAGAGTTCAAAAAACAATCCTAAAAATAATATAAAATACGTTCTCGTTACAGGCTGGAACGAATGGGTTGCCCAAAGACAGGTTTCTGGAATAATCGAAGGGCAGGAAATAACGTTTATCGATACCTTCAACGCAGAATACAGCCGTGATTTGGAAATGACAAGAGGGTTGTATTTTGATAATTATTACCTCCAACTCATGGAAAACGTTTCAAAACTTAAAGGTTCTGCTCCCGTTATAATTCAGGACAGCAGAAAGCCAATCAACGTTACAGGCGAATTTTCCCAGTGGGACAGCGTTAAAGTTACTTATACAGACCCCAAAAACGATTGCAACGACAGAGGCGAATTGGGATTCGGAAAAACAGAATACGTAAACCGGACAGGAAGAAACGATATAGTTTCCGCTAAGGTTACGTCTGATACAAAAAATCTGTATTTCTACGTTGAAACTGCGGAAGATATCTCCATGTACGATACGGATTCCGCATGGATGCAACTCTTTATCAATACCGACGGAAAAAATCTTGACGGCTGGTACGGCTACGATTACGTTATCAACCACGAAGCAAAAAATCAGTTCACAACAACCGTCGCAAAGGTTGCAAAAGGCGAAAACTCAACGTCATATATATTCAAGACAGTTGGCGAGGTTTCCTACAGAGTAAAGGACAATAAAATGATGATTGCTGTTCCCCTTGAAATGCTTGGAATTACCGATTACAGCAAAATCAACGTTTCATTCAAGTGGGCAGATTCAGTAGTAAAAATCTCCAATATGGAAGCCTTCTACGAATTGGGCGACGCCGCACCTTTGGGAAGACTTAACTTTATTTATAGAAATTACTAATGCGTTTGCATTAGTAATTTCCAAGGCATTAGGCAGTAGGCAAGAGGCAAGAGTTTTAAATTTATAATTTATAGAATTAATTTCTACTCAAGCATTTCACAAAATCCATTTTTAAATGATGAATTTTAAATAATAAAACTTATTTTTCGACCAACGGAAGAAAAATTTTCTTCCCTCTTGCCTCTTGCCTCCTGCCTCCTGCCTCTTGCCTCCTGCCTCCTGCCTCCTGCCTCTTGCCTCCTGCCTCCTGCCTCCTGCCTCTTGCCTCTTCCCTCTTGCCTTATGGTTTCGACCAATGGAGAAAAATTCCCTCAAAAATATAAAAAAATTTTCGCAAAAGGTATTGACATTTAGGAAAACGTATGGTATAATCTATCTCGCTGATTGACCGATGCTGGTGTAGCTCAATGGTAGAGCAGCTGATTTGTAATCAGCAGGTTGGGGGTTCGACTCCCTTCACCAGCTCCAAAATCAAATAGAATATGGGGGAATTCCCGAGCGGCCAAAGGGGGCAGACTGTAAATCTGTTGTCACTGACTTCGGTGGTCCGAATCCACCTTCCCCCACCAGAAAACGACAGATTCCGACAGGAATCTGTCGTTTTCAACTAAATCCACCCTTGCGGGTGGGTGAAATATTGCTTTGCAATGTGAAATACGCCTGCGGCGTGTGAAATTCGCCTCGACGGCGAGTGGGTGGATTTAATT
>JAZOCZ010000129.1:0-3274 GCA_045596755.1 Eubacteriales bacterium
AAAACCACCGGTTGAACCGGTGGCTTGCACAGCCCCTATAAGGGGCTAATACAGGCTTCGTCCCTAAAAGGGACTACTGAAACTTGACACCGCATTACACTTACAGGCAGCCGCTCACGTGCGGCTGTCTTTTTTGCCTACTTATTCTTGGCACCCGTAAACGGGTCTGTATATTCCTTGAAACTAATCTGATCCGCAGCGTTGTCCTCTTCAAGTTGATTTCGTATGTACTCTGCAATTACCTTTTTGTTTCGTCCTACTGTATCAACATAGTAACCCCTACACCAAAAATGTCTTGAGCCATACTTGTACTTCAAGTTTGCATGCCTATCAAATATCATCAGTGAACTTTTCCCCTTGAGATATCCCATGAATTGTGATACACTAATGTGTGGCGGAATACTCACTAACATGTGGATATGATCTATGCATGCCTCTGCTTCGATAATTTCCACACCTTTCTGCTCGCACAGCTTTCGAAGTATCTCGCCTATATCCTTCTTTATTTGACCATATATCTCTTTTCGTCTGTACTTGGGTGCAAACACAATGTGATATTGGCATCGATACTTCGAATGCGCTGTGCTTTTTATTTCGTTTTTCTCTATTTTTTTAAACATAATTTAAACCTCCTTGTATTTCTGTGTACTGCGGTTGTCAAGCCCTACACATTATACCATGGAGGTTTTTCTACGTAAACTAAAGTATTTTTTCTTCCCCCGGTAGAACCGGGGGTTTATTTCCACGCCTTAAAGGCACCAATAAAACATACTCAACGCAAAAAACGTTGAGTATGTATCGTTTTTATATTCAATTAAACGTTTTCAGAATTTCTGTCAGCCGAATCTTCATAAACCTTTCTTTCGAGTGCATTTTGAGGTTGAACTGTTTCGTTATTTTCAACTCCAGAATTTGCACTTGAAATATCCTCAAAGGATGCAGGAATATCCACAGGGAGCTTTTTCAACTTGTTATGTGCAGAAATTCCCATAGAAAGACTTATGATAACCCATGCATGAAAAGCAATATCAAGCAATAAATCAACGGAAATTCCGCCCAAAGCAAACATAAGCAATGTATCAATTCCGATAAAAGAAAGTCCTGTTATCATAAAACCAACTCTTTTCTTGCTTGAAAATAAGAAACAAACAAGATAAGCAATGGCAATGATAGCCGAAACAATTATTGCTACTGTCAAAAGGGATGAATCGAAGAATTCAAATGGCTCTACGCCTTCATAAACTTCAGCAGGATATTTTCCACACAAATACAACGTCAAGTCAAGAAGTGCCGTTGGAACGTATGCTGAAAAAGGATAGTATCTTCCCGTTTGAAACGTCATTGAAAAAATGTTGATAACAGTCAATACAGAGACCAAAAGAAGATTGTATCTGGAAGTTTTGTACTGTGAATCATATTTCCTACGCAAAAATTGTGGCGAATTAGGATCCACAAAAACGCCTTGAGTTGTGTTATTATTAAAAAGTGCCATATTTCCTCCTACAATCGCCGAATTATAATCTATTATCCAACAACTTTCACAGATTCAAGCACCGCTGCAACAAGCTGCGGGGCTTCAACAACCTCGGTAACGGTAACAGCATATGTTGCATCTGATGCATTTACGCAAAGAATAGTTTGAGCCATACTCACGCCCATAGATGTAGCAGTATAAGTAATTACAGAAATTTCTTCACCGTTTGCGTTTGTTTTCTGCTCAATAGCTACGTCCGAAGCGGTAATTCCCATAGCTGAAAATTGTGGAGCTATTGTCTGGTTAAATTTTTCAACTGTCATTGTCTTGTACATATTTGTCAAAGGTTCTGCGGCTACGGATATATTATTTCCGTTACCTGTTGAGTCCATAAACATAGCTCCTACCTGAGCCCAACCTTCGGGATAAGCAAATGATATTTTACCTTCGGTATGAGTCTTATATCCTTCGGGAGCTGTGTCTTTGGAAACATCTTCGGATGTTGCTTCAGAGGTTGTTTCAGAAACGCCGTCAGAGGTTGTTTCAGAGGTCGTTTCAGAAACGCCTTCAGAGGTTGTTTCAGAGGTCGTTTCAGAAACGTCTTCAGATGTTGCTTCGGATGCTTTTTCGGATGATGCCTCGGATACAACCTCGCTTGTTGCGTTCGAGGTATCTTTGGAATCAGCGTCATCTTTACAGCCTACAAAAAGGGCGCCTGCGGTGAAAATTGTGGCAATAGCCAAAATAATGCTTATTTTTTTCATGGATAGCCTCCGTTTGTATAATTTTTAGCAATGTCAGTCTACCACATTAGAAGCGTTTTGTCAAGATATTTTAAAAATTAGTGTAAAATAATTATAGGATAACTAAAAAAATATACGAGGATGCCACCAAACGTGATATAATTTAATAGTCACAAAAAACCATAAGAAGAAAGGTGAATCCTCGCAGAAAGAATTATAACACAAATAACAGTAAAAGTGGTAGACAAAATTTTAAGAAATATCGAAAAAAATGGAATAAGTGAAATAGACAAAACAGCAGAGTCATTTTTATCAATACTAAAAGACGGTGCCTTGGAAATGCTGACGGCAGTGATTGAGAATGTGGGCTCAGCCACTCTGCACCGAGTCGATTGTTAGTCATGTACTCTCTGAACGATTAAGCAGAAATCCACTTGCGTGGAGTAAAGAGGGATTGGGAAAAATGGCTATGCTGCGTATATTTGAGGAAAATGGGGGTAAAGTTACAGCGAATCATATCCGTATTTCAAGGAGTAAGCCTGAAAGAAGCAGGGACTACTATGAATTAAAAAATGGTTTTGAGATATACAACAAATACACTGAAGAACAGATTAAATCTTCCTTTGGCGGTTATCACAATTGGGGTGTTTTTGAAAAAGAATATTTTTCATCTGGTCTTTCTTCCTTTAAGGTTACAGGAACTTCCGATCTGCTTAACGCTTATTCTCGTTGCCCCTCCAAAAATTTCTTTTAAAAAATCCCAGAACTACTTGACACAATTTGCAGTCTGACAATATTACATATCTATGTTATTCTCAACCCGCAAATACATTCTGTAACATTTCTGCAAGCAACACAATTAACCCGTTCAGAATTACAAAAATTCGCAAGCAAACTCCAAACTCATATAATAAGCAAAAGGGGCTGTTGCAATAAGCAACAGCCGAAAACGAAAAAAAGTGGATACTCTTTACCGAAAGGTGTTGAGTATCCACTCGCTTTATGATATAATGGAATTGACAAAAAACCACACATAAAGCGAGGTAATTATACAACA
>JAZOCZ010000130.1:0-2214 GCA_045596755.1 Eubacteriales bacterium
GAGGTAAGCCGTTCGCTTAAAGCCTGCGAAGGTGCTTTGCTTGTTGTTGACGCAACTCAAGGTATACAAGCACAAAGCCTTGCAAACGCTTACCTTGCCATAGAATCAGATCTTGAAATTGTACCCGTTATAAACAAGATTGACTTAGCAAGCGCGAATCCCGATGCCGCAAAGGAAGAAATTGAAGAAATAATCGGTATTCCCGCTGATTATGCGCCTTTGATTTCAGCAAAATGCGGAATAAATATAGAAGAAGTTTTAGAAGCGGTTGTTAAATACATTCCCGCTCCCCAAGGTGACCCTTCTGCCCCTCTTAAAGCATTGATTTTTGATTCATATTTTGATGCTTATAAAGGTGTTATTGTTTACATTCGTGTTATTGACGGTACGTTGAAAATCGGTGATGCCGTTAAAATGATGAACACGGGCAAAGTTTTTGAAACTATTGAAGTTGGAACGCTTTCCGCTTTTGGATTCAACAATTCAGGTGTACTTTCCGCTGGCGAAGTTGGTTATTTCACGGCAAGCATCAAAAATATTGCTGATACGGAAGTGGGTGATACTGTTACTTTTGCTGAAAACGGAACAGAAAAGCCCCTTGACGGATTCAGAAAGGCATTACCAATGGTTTTCAGCGGTATATACCCTGCTGACGGTTCCCGTCTTGGAGATTTGAGAGATGCTCTTGAAAAACTTCGCCTTAACGATTCCGCTTTCATTTTCGAACCTGAAACTTCCCTCGCATTAGGATTCGGGTTCAGATGCGGTTTCCTCGGACTTCTTCACATGGAGGTTATTCAAGAAAGACTTGAACGAGAATTTAATCTCGACCTCATTACAACCGCACCAAGCGTTATTTACGAATTAAAACTTAATAACGGCAAAACCGTTTATATCGATAACCCATCAAACTACCCAAGTCCCGAAGAAATAGACGTTGCCGCTGAACCTGTTGTAAAAGCAACAATAATTACTCCTGCAACATACGTTGGTAACATCATGGAACTTTGTCAGGACAGACGCGGAACTTTTGTTGATATGAAATACGTAACCTCTGACAGAGCTGAGCTTCATTACGAGCTTCCTTTGAATGAGATTATATACGACTTTTTTGACACGTTAAAATCCAAAACAAAGGGTTATGCATCCCTCGACTATGAACCAATGGGATATAAACCTTCAAAGCTAGTTAAACTTGATTTTCTTTTGAATGGCGAAGGCGTTGACTCCCTTTCTCTTATCGTTCACGCAGATAAAGCATATCCGAGAGCAAGAAGAATTTGCGAAAAACTCAAGGATAACATCGACCGTCAGCTTTTCGAAGTTCCCGTACAAGCCGCAATCGGTGGTAAAATAATTGCAAGAGAAACGGTTAAAGCTATGAGAAAAGACGTTCTCGCAAAATGCTACGGCGGTGATATAACGAGAAAGAAAAAACTTCTTGAAAAACAAAAAGAGGGTAAAAAGAAAATGCGCTCCCTCGGAAGTGTTGAAGTTTCCAAAGAAGCATTTATGGCTGTTCTTAAACTGGACGATGACTAAAAAAGAATTTTCTATTTACGTTCATATTCCATTTTGCGTATCCAAATGTGCATGCTGTGCATTCTATTCGGAAAAATACGAAAAAAGTGAAGCTAAAAAATACGTTGATGCTTTAAAAAAAGCAATAACGTATTTTTCCGCATCACAAAACACAATGGAAAGAACAGTAAAGACTATATATTTTGGCGGCGGCACGCCTACGGTTATCGGTGCAGAATTGCTTTGTGAAATTCTTACGCATATTAAAAAATCCTTTTTTATATCGTCAGATTGTGAGATCACCTTTGAGGCAAATCCAAAAACAGTTACTTTCAACGATGCATTAAAACTAAAAAACGCAGGGTTCAACAGAGTTTCTCTTGGTATTCAGACAACAAACAACGAAAGACTCAGGCTTTTAGGTCGTATTCACACATGGGAAGACGCAGTTCTCGCTTATAACGACCTTAAAAACGCAGGTTTTTCAAACATTTCAGTTGATTTGATGTATGCTCTACCGAACGAAAAATATACCTGCGTTTTAGAAGATTTAAAAAACATTTCTGCCCTTAATCCTTCACATATTTCTGCATATGCGTTGTCATTGGAAGAAGGCACTCCCCTTTTTAAATCAAGAACGAATTACTTTTTCCCTGATGATGAAACTCAGAGTGAAATGTATCTTGGAATATG
>JAZOCZ010000131.1:0-1552 GCA_045596755.1 Eubacteriales bacterium
TCTTGCGAAAACCGCCTCTATTGCACTTGTTTTCGCATCATGGTATTTATAGGAGATCTTTCTTGAACGTATAGCCCCTTTGAGAAGCTGTTGTTTACGCTGAAACTCCTCAACGGAATTCTGCGGTTCCCATTGGAAAGGGGTGAACGGTTTCGGAACGAAGCAAGAAACGCTCATTCCTATCTGAATACCCTTAACAGGGCGTTTTTTCGAAAAATACATATCGAGAATCTTTTCACCCACGTCTGCAATGCCCAAAACGTCTTCATCCGTTTCAGTAGGAAGACCATTCATAAAGTAAAGCTTCATGGAGTTTCTGCCAGCTTCGAAAGCGGCTTCGCAAGACCCAAGTATATTTTCCATAGTTATATTTTTGTTTATAACGTCTCTCAGTCTTTGCGTTCCTGCTTCGGGAGCGAAGGTAAGACCGCTCTGACGCACGTTCATCGCCTTTTTCAGAAGGTCTTCGTAGAAGCTGTCAAGACGCATTGAAGGTAAGGAAAGGTTAATTTTCTTATCCTCCGTCCATGAAAGAAGTTTATCCAGCAAAGAATCGAGCTGTGTATAATCGCTTATACTTAAAGCGGAAAGAGAAATTTCTCCATATCCTGTATTTTTAACGTTTTCTTTTGCGTATTTATCGAGAACCTCCGCGGAACGCTCTCTGTATGGACGGTAAACAAATCCTGCCTGACAAAATCTGCATCCCCTTATGCATCCTCTGAAAACTTCCAAAACAACTCTGTCGTGAACAACTTCAACGTACGGAACTAAAGGGCAAGTTGGATAAAACGAAGAATCCATATCTTCTACAATGGTTTTTCTTACGGTTTTTGGAACGTCCTCAAATTTTGGTGATATGCTTTTCACCGTTCCGTCTTCGTTATAGAAAACATCATAAAGAGAAGGGACGTACATTCCTTGGGAGTGGCTTATGTGACGAAGATATTCCGATTTGCTTTTGCCTTCTTCCTTGAAACGCAAATACTCTTTCGCCATATTGGGAATTGCTTCTTCGCCCTCGCCAATGCTGAACAAATCAACAAAGTCTGCCACAGGCTCAGGATTATAGGCACAAGGACCGCCTGCTACGATAAGAGGATATTTTTCTCCTCTTTCATCGCTTCTCAAGGGGATTCCCGCAAGCTTCAGCATATCAAGCATTGTCGTATAACAAAGCTCATACTGCAAAGTGAAGCAGATGATATCGAAATCCTTGAGAGCATCTCCGCTTTCCATAGTGGAAAGGGAAACCCCACGTTCAACCATAAGGGTTCTCATGTCTTCTGCGGGAGCGAAAGCACGTTCGCACCATATATCGTCGCTTTCGTTGAGACATCCCATAAGAATTTTCATTCCAAGATTTGATTCCCCTATTTCGTAAAGGTCGGGAAAACAAAAAGCGACTCTAAACTTTATTTTTGATTTATCTTTTATAACCTCACCGTATTCGCCGCCGCAATATCTGCCTGGGCGTTCTACAAGCTTAAGCAAACTCTTCATATATTTTCCTACTTTTTAGTTTTTATTATTGAAGAAAGATTTTCAAATA
>JAZOCZ010000132.1:0-29175 GCA_045596755.1 Eubacteriales bacterium
CATCTGCACTGTATTCAATTCTTGTTGTCAAATCGCTATTTAATAACTCGACAAGACCTTTTTGTATTTCTCTTCGTACCGTTCGTCCTGAACACCCTATTTGACGTCCTATTTCTTCGCTTTTCATCCCTGATTTATACAATGCTTCTATTTTTATTCTTTTTTCATAATTTAGGTGTTTACTTTTTCTTTGTGTTGTGGTATTATTTAAGCGATCCATTTTGTTGCCTTTCGGTTGTTGGGTTTGGTCGCTTAACATTATACCATAGGTTTCATTATGGATCAACTTTTTTGGTCATTTTATTTTACAACTTACCTATTTTTATCAGGATCTTTATGGATGTTTTTTGACAATAAGTAGAATTTAAAATACAAAAAAATGTTTTGCAATAACTTGATTTCTATTCGGGGTTGACTAAATGTTTTTTTGTGGTATACTTTATATATTAAGTAAAATAAAAAGAGGTTTTATGGAAATAACCAAAGAATTTGAAAGTGAATATGCAAAAGCGGTGCTTATATCCATAGGCGAGGATGAAGCAACGCTGGACGAACTTGAACGTCTTGTGGAAACGGTGGACGGCGAGGTTATTGCAAGAATGACACAGAATCGTGAAAAGCCTGACGTTTGCACGTATATTGGTTCGGGAAAGGCGAAAGAGCTTTCCGAGTTCATTGAAAATAACGGAGAAGTAAATCTGGTTATTGCAGATGCTGAACTGACACCCTCACAGATTAAAAATCTTGAAGATGCTGTCGGTTGCCGTGTTATAGACCGAACCATGCTTATTCTTGATATTTTCGCACTCCACGCCAACAGCGCGGCTGGTAAATTGCAGGTGGAGATTGCTTGTCTCCGATATACAGCGCCTCGACTTATGGGAAAAGGAAAAGAGCTTTCCCGACTTGGAGGCGGTATCGGTACGAGAGGCCCGGGTGAAAGCAAGCTGGAGACAGACAGACGTCATATAAAACGCAGAATTGAAGCGTTGGAAGAAAAGCTTTCCGAGCTTGAACGCACAAGGAGCTTACAGAAGGAATCGAGAAGCAAAAAAGGGATTCCAACAGTTGCCATAGTGGGATATACAAACGCAGGCAAGTCAACCTTGCTCAACGCGCTCACGGGAGCGGGCGTTCTTGCGGAAGACAAGCTTTTTGCAACTCTTGACCCTGTTACGAGAATAATGAAGCTTCCTGCGGGAAATGAAGTGCTTCTCACTGACACGGTAGGATTTATTGACAGACTTCCTCACCATCTCGTAAAAGCCTTCAGATCAACCCTTGAAGAACTGAAATTTGCAGATATCGTTATGATTCTGACAGATGCTTCCGAAAACGTTGAAGAACAACTTCGGAAAAATGCGGTTACGGAGTCTCTTGTAGAGGAGTTCGGCGGAGGTTCAAAGGATATAATAAGAGTTTATAACAAAATTGATTCGTGTGAAAACAGGGAATTTATCCCCAAGGAAGGCTTTGGAATATCCGCGAAAACAGGAGAGGGTGTTGAATCCTTGCTTTCTGAAATCGAAAAAATTGTCAAAAGCAAAAAATGCGTTTGCGAATTTCTTATTCCGTACGCAAACATGGAGGTTTCAAACGCTCTTTACAAAAAAGCGACGGTTATTTCGTCCGAATACACGGATGAAGGAAATCTTATAGTTGCAGAGATGGAAAGCGCATATTTACCCCAATTCTTAAAATATATGAAAAATAATAATTAACCATATGTAAAAAGTCACAAATAAACTTGAAAATGTTTCTCTTGTATTGTATAATGACAACAGATTATAATTGCTAATAAAATCTCTGAAAGGCAGATTGAATTATGAAAGTTAATGCCACTCGTCGTGCTCTTGCACTTGTCCTTGCGATTTTGATGGTTTTAGGTGTTGCAACGCTTCTTTTTGAAGTTACAGCTGGGGCGGTCGTAGCAAACTACGCCAAGGGATGTTCCTATACGTCAAGCGCATATTCTGTTGTTTCCGGCATGGAGGACACGGGAAATCTTCTTACTGACGGTGTTGTCGGAACTACGGAAGCCATAGGCGTTACCGTTGCTTTCGGCGGTTCGAATAAGGTGCATACCCTTGTTTTCGACCTTGGTGAGATTAAATACGACGTTAAAATAATTAAATTTATGAACGTTTTGGTTGCGGGAAACAGACAATTTTCTGCGGAAGAAGTTACTATTTCAGTTTCTAAAAACCTTGAAACAGTAGGAAACGTTACAAATACCTATACCTATGATGTTGAATCTCAGTTCGGGGAAAATTGCTTTAATTATATTTACGATCTCAGTATGGAAGCAGTTGGACGTTACGTTCAGATTACCATGGTTTCCCCTGCATACGTTCTCTCTTTGAGTGAAATTGAAATCTGGGGAAGCGGAAACCCTGTTGTTGAGGATGAAGAACCTGTTTTAGTTAACTATTCAAGCGGAATTACCTATTCTATTCCCGAGCTTCAATATCTTGAAGGATTTGAAGACAATGGAAAGCTTCTCACCGATGGTAACGTAGCGACGGTCGAAACAAAGGGAACATCTGTTGCATACGTAGGTACGGAGCATTTCTATACGTTGATTTTTGATCTTGGTGCAGTAAAAGACGATATAAAAACTGTTAAATTCAGAAACGTTTGTGTTGCAGGTAACAGGAACTTTGGAGCAGAACAAGTTGTTATTGCTGCTGCTGAATCTCTTGACAGTTCAGAGCCAATAGCGAGTGCTTACACATATGAAAGAGTTATCCAATCGGGAAGCACTTATTTCGATTTTGTCTACACCTTGGATTCTGAAGCAAGCGGAAGATACGTTTACATTACTATTTATTCGCCTTCTTACGTTCTTTCACTCAGCGAAATAGAAATCTGGAGCGCACCTCAAAGTAATTCTGCTGTTGTGGTTCCTGATCCTATTGACCCAACGCCTAAATTTGACATCACTCTTTCATGTGAAGAAAATTTTAAGGATAACGGACAGTTTGAACTTCTTTGCACTGTAAATAATATTACTGCAACTTACGGAATTGTTGCGGTGGATTTCGTTGTAAGCTACAACACAGCCGCATTTGCTCCTGCTTATCCTTCGGGAAATGATCTTTCCGCTAATTATATCAAAGTTGCTCCCATGGATGGAAAAAAGCTGCTTTGGGAAGATATCGGAACGTATTGCGACACTTCTGCAGGTAAGATTTATATGAGATTTGCTCACGTAAAAGCGGAAAATGGTGACGGTGCCAGAAATAACGGAGAGATTGTATTTAAAATCGTTTTCAATCCCAAGGTTTCCTATGGAACGTATAATTTCGAAGCAACAAGCTGCAAGGGAACAGATCCAGGTTCTTCAAACTACAAAAAGCTTACAGAGGTTTATGCAAACGGTTCTTCCTGCTCAACTACAGCAATGCCCATTATAGACGAGCTTATTCCTACAGTCAGCGGAATTACCGTATCCGACGGATATATTTACGGAGTTAAACCAGGTCTTACAAAAGATGAGCTTGCTTCTATGTTCGAAGGCGAAGTTACCGTTACTGAAAACGGAGTAAGTAAAAAAGTAGGTACGGGTTACGTTGTTACGTCAGAGGGCGGAGGCGAATCCGCAGTTGTAGTAATTTATGGTGACGTTGACGGCTCCGGTTCTGTTGATGCTACGGACTATCTTTCCGTTAAAAAGCATTTTCTTAAGCAGATAAACGTTGAAGGTGTTTACGCTATTGCGGCAAATACCGACCAAAAGGGAACTATTGACGCTACGGACTATTTGAGAATCAAAAACCACTTCCTCGGCACAAATTTACTTTACTGATTTAATTTCCCGCAGGCTTAAATAGCTTGCGGGAGAATTTTAATATATGAGGGAAAATGCCGAAAAATGTTAACTAAAAATGAAAAATGGGGTTGACAATCGAAAATAATTGTGATATACTTTTTCCAACATGGAAGGGCGTTTTTTGCCAAACCGTGACATATTTATTTTTCGGAGGTAATACTATGTATTGCAAAAATTGTGGTCAACAGATGAACGACAATCAGGCTATATGCTTGGCTTGCGGCGTTGAAAAAGGAAAAGGTAATGCTTATTGCAGCAACTGCGGAGCTGCTATTGCTCCCAATGCAGCTGTTTGCATGAACTGCGGCGTTGCTGTGACTCAGCAGAATAAGGGTAGTCTCAATGGAAAGGACAAGCTTACTATTGCTTTGGTTTGCTTCTTCCTTGGCGGTCTCGGTATTCACAACTTCATGATGGGCGAAACAAAGAAAGGCGTTACAAGAATCGTTGCTTCTCTTCTTTGCGGTCTTGGCAGTATTCTTGCTTTGATTGACTTTGTTAAGATCTTGCTTGATAAATATACATACGATCCCAACGCAATGTTCTAAACCTTGAGGAATTTCAAGAGAAAGCTATTGATATTTCCTTGCATATTTCTGATGTATGCTTTGTTGGATTTGTTCGACGTATCATGCTTTATTAAATATGTCACAGGTGTATCTTGTCCAGGTTGCGGTATGACCCATGCTCTGATGAAGGCTTTGACTTTTGATTTCAGAGAGGCGTTCCGTTATCATCCTATGTTTTGGTCAGTCCCTGTTCTTTTTCTGTATTTTTTTAAGGATGGGGTATTGTTCAAAAACAAAATCCTGAATCTTGGCGTTTTTATCGCGATTCTTTCGGGATTTATGGTGAACTGGGTTTATAAATTAGTTTAAAACGGGCGATTCCGCCCGTTTTTTTGACCTTTTTATCGGGTGATTTTTCTTGTTCTACAGGGTGACGAATTTTAATAAAAACATATTTACCCTTTTATTTATTTGCCGTATAATGTGTTTGTTCGCATCGAAGTATCATTAAAAGTAGTTGCAGAAAGGAAATTCGAATTATGAAACACATTTATTTTTGCTGTGAATCAATGAAACAAAATATAAAAGAAACTCGAAGTATTATTTATAATGAAATATTTGATGAATACGGAATTCGATGTGAAGAAGATGGGGGAGCGTCCTTGTTGACGTTGGAGTTTTGTCCATGGTGCGGTAAAAAATTACCTAACAGTCAAAGGGATAGATGGTTTGAAGAATTAGAAAAAATGGGTTTCTATAATCCTTTTGAAGACCCAATCCCAAAAGAATTCAAAACTTCACATTGGAGAGAAAAAATTGATATGGAGAAAGAGGATATATAAGTTACTCAGTAGATAACAAAACGTACGGCATTCAACTTCGGTTGAGCGTCGTTTGTTTTAGAAAACAATAGCATTTCTTTCTTGAAGCTTTTTGTGTTTCAACCAAATTATGATACATTCAATTACGTATTAAAGTAAGAGCAGAAAAGTCTTATTTTTTTGTGTGTCTCAATTCCTATTTGAGAGTTTTCAATGCTCTTATTCAATATTTATTTGTTAATTTTCCTAACTTTTCACGGAGATTTTTTTTATTTTCTAATACCTTCTTTTTTACCTAAAACTTTTTTTGGAACTACCACGATATAGTCAAGAAGTCCTGAAAGGTTAAAGGGATAAATTGGATACATATAGCCCTGACCGAAACTCTTTTTTCTGAAAAGCAAAACTGACCATGCCACAGAAACTGCAAAAATTCCGTACAGTCCTGCAAAATATCCTGAAAATAACATTACGAATCTTAACACCACCGCGGGTGAAGAAAAAGCAGGAGTTATATAAGCGGAAACAGCAGAGATCGCAACTATAACAATTATGGTAATACTTGTAAGTCCTGCTTCAACAGCAGCGTCACCCAGAATAAGTGACCCCACAAGTCCTGCTGCATCTCCTATGGAGCGGGGCATTCTTACACCTACCTCACGAATAAGTTCGAACAGAATAAGCATTAAAAGCATTTCTCCAAACAGCGAAACAGTGGATTTTTCTTCAAGCTCGAAAATAAAATCAAGAATCTTTTTGGGAAATGAGTTTGCATGATGATAAACGAGAGATATAAAAATTGCGGGTAGAAAAATATTCAAGGTGAAAGCAAAAAAACGCACAAGACGAATAAAGGAAGAATACCATGGATTTTTCAGATAATCCTCTGCGCTCTGAAACCCTTCGATAAAATAATAAGGTGCGGTGAGAACATACGGACTGCCGTCGCAAATTACACCAACACGGCCTGAAAGTATTTTTGATGCGACTTTATCCACCTTTTCCGTACTCCCCATCGATGGGAAAAAGTCGGTTTTTCCATCTCTGAAAAAAGTTTCAAGGTTGGCGGAATCAACTATATATTCCTTTGAAAATCCTTGAAGTTTTTCTCTTATCGTATTTAAAGCACAAATGTCAACCCTGTCTTCAAGGTAGCAAATAAAAATCGTTGTCTGTGAAATTTTGCCTACGGATATCATTTCAACTCTGAATTTATTGGTTCTTATTATTTTTCGAAGCATTGCAACGCTGTTTTCTCCGTTTTCCGTAAATCCCGCTTTGGGTCCTCTGACGGTAACGTCTGAATCAGGCTCTGAAATTGCTCTTCCTGCAAAAACGTCTGACGCACAAAAAGCTGTATAGATTTTGTCGCTTTTTATTGCAACGATAACGCAACCGCGAAGCAGGCAGGTTATAAGCAAATCAAAATTGTCTGTAACCGTAACGGCAGCACAAGTGACCGCTTCGTTGAAATTTCCTCTGAACGAATCAAATTTTGCCTCTGTCTTCATCTTCATAAGCGGTACGATGATTCCGTCGGCAACGTATCTTCTGTCTACCATATTTTTCATAAAGAAAACTGTGCATTTTTGTGTATCTATCTCTCTCATAATAAGGTCGGCAGAATCTCCCATATGAGAGGTCATTTTTTCTATAAAATCCTTCATAAAAATCCTTGCCTTTTTTTATTTTATTATTCCCTGAAGACTTATATTTATCACGAAACTGAATTAAAAAGTCTTGACATAAGAAGATAGCTGTTGTATAATACAATTTGAAGTATTGTGTGAAAGGAATGGTGAAATGAAGAAAAAAACGTCGGTTAAGCTTTTGTGTCTGACTCTTGCTTTACTTTCCCTTTCATCGTGTCAATCCTTCAAAAAAAGGCTTGCAGGCGATTTGACAGACCATGGAATAAGCATGGACTCTCTGGGAACGGGGGCGGTTTTTCTTCCTGCAAATAATTCTGCACCCATAGAACCAAGTCCATACGATACGATTTATGAAAATTGCCTTTTTGTTGGAAATGGTGTTATATGTGATTTTTATAAATCGTTGATAATGTGGCAAAAGGAACAGCCAAAACTTTTTGAAAAAGCTAATTTCTTTTGTAACGAAAATTTTAGCGTTTATGAGAACAATTATTCAAATCCTAATTATGCTTCGTCCATTTTTCCGACTGTAACTAAAAAGGACGATATGACAGGGGAGATGAAGGAAGTTAAATGTACCATTGAAACGGCGGTGGAACATTATAATGCAGACCTTATAGTTTTCTGTCTCGCGGGGATAAATGATCTTCCTGTGTATGGTGATGAAGAAAATTGTCACGTTAAGGCGGCTTTGGAAATGGGAAAACTTATAAAGAATTTGAAAAATAAGTTTCCTGACGTTTCTGTTGTTGTACTTAGTGCCACGCCTATCTCGTCTGAGGCAACGCCTATGAAAAGCATAAACAATGAAAAAATAAAAGGCTTGAACGAAGAACTTCTGAAATCATGCACGAGCAACAGTGCAGACTTTATTGATATGACTTCTCTTTTTGCGGATGAAAACGGTAGTCTGAAAAAAGAATTTTGTGCGGATAATTATTGCAAACTTAATGAGGAGGGATGCAAAGCCATTCTTGCTTCTCTCAGGTTTTATGCATCTAAAAGAAAAGGAGAATTATGATGTTTAAAAGAATTTTATGTGCATCTCTTGCGGGATGCACGTTGCTTCTCGCTTCGTGTACCCGTATACTTCTTCCAAATGAAAGTGAAGAGGATTTTTCTGGCGGTATAATCTATTATTCCGAAGAAGCATCGAATCAATCCAAGGGTGAGGTAAGTAAGGAAGAGCCTTCCTCCGCTTCTGAAATGCCTTCGGAAGATGAGAGTAAGGACGTGAGTATTGAAGTGCCCGTTGACCCTGAATTGAAAATACCTACAACGGTTACCGCAGAAAGCTCAGATATGTTTTTCGACGGAAGCGTTTTTGTTGGAAATTCCATAATGCTTAAATACAAAAATTTTGTCAATAAATACCGTGCTTCATCCGTTCCGAATTTCCTTGGAACTGCTGAATTTTTCTGCGGTGGTTCTTTCGGCGTTTATCATAATAACCACACGCCTGCTGATAAGGAGGGCTCGGTAAACCCTTCATATAAGGGCGTTAAATACAGCGTTCAGGATATGGTTGGGGTTGCAAATCCCAAACGAGTTTTCCTTAACCTTGCAGGTCTTAACGATATGGGTATATATTCAAGTGCTTCAACTTGTGCAGAGGAAACAGCGAAGGAGATGATTAAACTTATAAATGATATAAGAACGTCATATCCGAATGTGGAAGTTGTAGTTTTGAGTACAACGTACATGATAAAAAACTATAACAGTATGCCCAAACTTAACAATGAGAATTTGAGCATAATGAACAATCTCGTTCTTGATTATTGCAACTCAAACGGTATTGACTACGTTGATATTTCAACGCTACTTACCGAAAACGGCTGTCTTGCGGATAAATACTGTTCTGACCCAACCTCTGGCGGATGTCACCTTAACGATAGCGGCTGCCTTGTCTGGACGGGGCTTCTCCGTTATTATGCAGAACAGAAACTTGCGGGAAAATATAAGAACCCCCAAAGTATGCCTACTCTTTCCAAGGGTTGATATCGGAGAAAATATGAAAAAAAGAATTTTAGCATTGGTTTT
This sequence comes from Eubacteriales bacterium, assembly GCA_045596755.1. Classification (GTDB taxonomy): domain Bacteria; phylum Bacillota; class Clostridia; order Oscillospirales; family CAG-382; genus SIG653. The sequence continues at coordinate 8,855 of JAZOCZ010000132.1, forward strand.
GCTTCTTTCTTTGTCATTGTCCGCCTGCGTCGAAGATGAGATGAGCAAGGAAGAATCAAAGGGAGAAATTTCCACTGTGGTTTCGGAAGAAAACAGCAGTTTTATAAATAATTCTGAAGAAGAAAATATTTTTGAAGAATCGGAGTTTCTTTCAGAAGAAAGTGTGATATCAGAAGGGTCTTGCATATCAGAGGAAGCGATTTCAGAAGAAATTTCCGAAATGTTTTCAGAAGAATCGTCGGAAGCAGTATCGGAATATGTTTCGGAAGAATCCTCTGTAGAAGAATCTTCCGTTCCCGATTCAAGTTACGAAATAATGGACACACCTATAATTCCTGTTCCCGATAAGGTTGAGTCAGCAGAGGAGGACGCATTCTTCAATGACAGCGTTTTTGTTGGCAACTCTATAATGCTTGGATATCAGAAATTCGCAAATAAGCAACGTGCGGGAAATATTCCCGATTTTCTGGGGAATTCAAAGTTTTTTGTCGCGGGAAGTTTTGGGGTGTATCATAACAATAGAACTCCTGCATCAAAAGAAAATTCTTGCAATCCATCTTATGAAGGCGTTAAGTACAGCGTTGAAGATGCCGTTGGCGTTATGAATGCGAAAACGGTATATATAAATTTCATGGGACTTAACGATTTATCTCTTTATTACGATTCTGAAAATTGTTCCCGTAAATGTGCAGATGACGTTATTAAGCTGATAAGAAAGATAAATGATAGATATCCCGATGTTAACGTTGTTATTTTAAGCGCAACATATCTTACGGCTTCAAGAAATAACCGTCCAAGTCTTAACAACAAAAATCTGAGTATGCTTAACAATTATCTCCTTGAATACTGCAACGAAAATGGACTTGATTTTGTTGATATAGCATCTCAGCTCACAGAAAAAGGCTGTCTTGCGGATAAATACGCATCCGATGGATATTGCCATATCTGGACGGATGGATATAAAGTATGGACGGCAATTTTGCGTGATTATGCTGTTCGTAAAATGAATGGAACCTATACAAATCCCGAAAGAATGCCACTTTTAGGTATAAATAAAAACTGAAAGGAAAAATGAAAATGAAAAAATTAGCATTGGCTTTGATAATTTTGGCACTTACCGTATCTATGACAGCTTGCGGAGAAGATAAAACAAGTTCTGATGTATCCACAGAGGTTTCACAGGCAACTCCTATAAACGCAGAACAGTTCAAAGAGAAAATTCTTGAAAAGATAGCATTTGAAGGCGAGATGATCGATTGCACAAAACTTGTGGATTATCCCCTTGATACATTCGGCATACCTACTGATTCTTATTCATCATACGTTTACGTTGAAGTTTCCGACACAACGGAATCATACGAAACCGTTGGCGTTTTTGCCGCAACTTCTGCTGAAAACGCAACCCTTATCAAAGAAAAACTTGATTCCTATATAAATAGCCTTAAAGCGCAGTTTGGTAACTACAACGCAACCATTAACGATATGGTAAGTAAATCCGTTGTAAAAGCAAAAGGAGATAAGGTTTATCTTATCATTTCTCCCAACGTTTCAAAGATTGAAACAGTGGTAACGGCAAATATTTCTGCATTTAACTGATTTCGGACGGTGATTTAATTTGAACGGACTTTCAAAAGTTGGAAAGATACTTGGAGTTTTACTTCTGTTACCCACGGTTATTATGGCGGTTTATCTTGTGATGATTGCCAACAGTGAAATTGCTGTGGAGGACGTGGCGGCAGTATCCGTTTCCGATGAAAGATATAAGCATAGATACAGCAAAAAAGAAGATATTGAAAAATACGTTGATTTGATTCTTGATTCAACCGAAGACGGCACCTTACAAAAGACGGATTTTGACAAAAAGCCCTATATAATCGAGTTTGAGATGAAAAACGGCGGTAAAAAGAGCTATCATTTCTATCCGTCCATTTGGGGCGAAAGCATGATAGTTGACGGCTCTGGTCTTGTGCGCAGAGTTGAAGTACCTAACGAAATGTTGCTTCGCGCAGAATATGAGTCTGTGTATGCTTCCCGACATCTTCCAAAAGTAACGGTTTCTTTGAAAGAAGGGGAGAAGGCTATTCTTCCTAGCGTCTATGAGTGGAGCTTCAAGAAAACGGGAGAGGATTTCTTCAGATATACAGAAGGAGAGGTTTCTTCAAAAGATGAAATTATAAGCCTTTCTTCAGAAGCGTTGAAAAAAGAAGTTTTTAAGTTTTCAGAGAAACCTGATAACTACGTTTACGTTTACACAAAGGATGGAAATAATTATAGTAAACTTGAAAATATGGATCTTAAGGACGGTGATGAAATTACCGTTTCCGTTTCGGCACGTTGGGTGAAAAACGAGGAAAAGATGTTCTTTGGAGAAGGGAAATGGAGTTTCCTCTGCGTATACAAAGAATCTCCCATAATAACCATTGAAAAAATGGACGTTCTTTCTGGCGGATTAGTTGTTCTCCATGTGGAAAATATAAGCGAGGGCGAAGCCTTGACGGTTGAAACAGAGCTTATTACGAACAAATCTCCTGTGGTTTATAAGGGTGAAAACGGTAAATTTGCCTTACTTCCCTTGGCTCTTGATAATATGGGCGGAGATTATGATGTTTGTATAAAGCACGGTGAGTATAGCTTCGATTTTAAAATCGGAGTAACAGCCTCATCAAAGGGATTCACCATGAAAAACGTTGATGCTGAAACATATAATCAGGCGACAAGCCCTGCAGGAATCGCAGAATATGAAAGCTTCCTCAAAGCTTTGGCAGAAAAAAACAGTAACAGCTTTTTGTGGGAAGCTCCCATGTTGAACAAGCCTGTTGAGGGAGAAGTGGAAACGGCTTTCGGAAGCGAGGTTCTTTATAACGGAGTTCCTCCTCAGGTTTATTTTGAAGGAATGAGCTTCGGTGTCGAAGCAAAAACTTCTGTGAAATCTGCCGCAAAGGGTAAGGTAGTTTTTGCAGGAGAAACCTGGAAAACGGGAAAAGCTGTTGTTATTGACCATGGATGCGGAATAATGACGCATTATTATCATCTTTCAGTTCTTTCTGCCTTTGAGGGCGAAGAAGTTGAGGGAGGTAAGCTTATAGCACTTTCTGGTGAAACGGGCTTTACAGATAAAGCAGACCTTTATTTTGCGGTAAGCGTGAATGGTGTGTTTGTAGACCCTGAAATGTTTTTTGCGGCAGCGTAAATAATTTGCTTTGTAATTCATTCCTAATTGCGAGTGGAATAATTGTATATTTCCATATGTGGTTTTTGTAGCTTTTTGTGCGATTTTTCGCGATTAAGTGTTATAAATATTTAAGTTTTTGGGGTTCGGGGCGTTTTTTCAAAAACGCCCCGAATTTTTAATAGAACAAAGGGATGTAAAAAGGTCTTGGCTTACTTTTTTACATCCCCTTGTTTTTCCATACCAAAATATAGTAGATTCATTTGACTTGAATTAAAATATAAGTATAATTGATTTATAGAAAAAAGATATCATATCATAAATGACGAGAAAATACCTTTTTCGTCTGAATCACTTTTTGGAACACTTATACTTATTTCCTTGGAGCAAGTCTTTCAAGTTCTCTCATGAAATCGGAAACATCTTCAAATTCACGGTAAACGGAAGCAAATCTTACGTATGCAACTTCGTCTAAAACACGAAGTTCTTCCATAACAAGTTCGCCTATGTAGGTTGACGTAACCTCTCTTTGCAAGGAACTTCCGATTTCCTGCTCAATTTTTTTTGCGACGTTTTCCATCTGAATTCTTGTGACATGACGTTTCGCACATGCTCTGAGTATACTTGCAAAAACTTTGTTCTTGTCAAACTGTTCTCTTGACCCGTCTTTTTTTATAACTGTAACGGGTGAGATTTCAAAGGATTCGTAGGTAGTGAATCTTTTTCCGCATTTTGGACAGAGTCTTCTGCGGCGAATAGTTGTGTTATCGGTGCCAGGGCGTGAATCTATTACTTTGCTTTCATCATAGGAACAAAACGGACATTTCATAAATACAACCTCTTTTTTTATTATTTAAACCGATTTTTATTACTGAAAGGAATAACATGAAAGCAAAATTGAAAAATCAGAAGTCTTTATATTACGTGACCCCTTGGTTTTTACATATAATCACCGCAGGAACATTGCTTGTTATAGGTATTTTATGTGCATATATCACGGTTTGCCTGAAAGATGGTTACTTATCACAAGGTGAGATATCTTTCGCATTTGAATGCTTTTTTATATGCGTTACCGAACTTTTGTTTTTCAATCTTGCCTTTGACGTTATTTATAAATACGAAAACAAATAGTTTTAGTCTTTTTTGCCTGGGAAAAGTTTGTTAAGTCCAATGGTTGCAAGGGAGATAAGACCTAAAACGAGGAATATACCAAGCATTCCGAAAACCAATGTGGGAAGTGCATGGTCTGTGAAGGATTCAACGCTTCCTTTGGGCCATCCCTTCGGCCCTTCCACGATTGCAGAGGATTCAAGAATTTCCTTGGATTCTTCGGAAACAACGGAATCCGTGCTTGCGGGGCCGATTGTTTCGATGTGTTCCATAGAATTCTCTACGGATATTTCTACGGAGTTTTCATTTTCCAATACGTATATCATTTCACGTTCCTCCTTACATAAATTCAGCAAGCAAGCTCATCATAAGACCGCCTGCCACAACGGATGCAATCTGACCTGCGGCGTTTGCGCCTGCGGCATGCATAAGCAGGAAGTTTGTGTTGTCTTCTTTAAGACCCATTTTATGAATAACACGGGAAGACATAGGAAATGCAGAAATGCCTGCTGCACCGATCATGGGGTTGATTTTCTTCTTGGAGAAAAGGTTGAGGAGCTTTGCAAACATGATACCGCCAAAAGTGTCGAATACGAAAGCGGCAAGACCGAGAGCCATAATAAGAAGGGTATTGAACTGAAGGAAATCTTCCGCTTTGAGAGAGAAGGAAATGGAAATACCCAAAACTATTGTAACAATGTTTGCGAGTTCTTTCTGTGCTGTTTGTGAAAGGTTGTTGAGAACTCCGCATTCACGGATAAGGTTACCGAGCATAAGGAAACCAACAAGCTCAACTGCACCTGGAGCGAAGATACCTGCAATAATTGTGATAACTACAGGGAAAAGAATACGTGTTGTTTTGGAAACGGATGCACCGTTGTATTCCATACGGATAAGTCTTTCCTTGCGTGTTGTACAAAGTTTGATAACGAAAGGCTGGATGATACGAACGAGAGCCATGTAGGAATAAGCCGCAACAACAATTGCACCCGTATAGTTAGAATTCAACTTGTTGGAAAGAGCTATGGATGTAGGACCGTCAGCGGAGCCGATGATACCAATTGCTGCCGCATCGTTAAGGTCGAAGAAGAAACTTGCTGCACAGAATGTAAAGAAAATACCGAACTGTGCTGCCGCACCGAAAAGGATAAGTTTCGGATTGGTAAGCAACGGACCGAAGTCCATCATCGCACCTATACCGATGAACAAAAGCAAGGGGAAAAGTTCATTGGAGATACCTGCGTTATAAAGAGTTGTTATAACACCGTGTTCGCCTGTGAGAGTCGCAAGGGGAATGTTAACGAGAATTGCGCCAAATCCCATGGGGAGCAAGAGGGCAGGTTCCATATCCTTTGCTATTGCAAGGTAGATAAGCACTGCACCTATAACCCACATAACAAGAATTTTCCATCCGCCTTCTTTTGCAAATTCCCCGAAGGAATTGAAAAGGGATAAAAAACTGTCTAAGAATTTTTCCATAATATTAGCGTATTTCTACGCCACCTCCTTTGTTATTTTTTTTAAACTAATATATTATAACAAGAAAAATTTGTAATTTCAATAGATAATTAAATATTTTTTGTGTATATTGAGTATCTTTTCGAAGTTTTTGGAAAAGATATATTTATCTAACTTATCATTTTAAAGAAAATATTACATCAAAAAAACATGGGAGGATAACGTATGAATGGTGATACTATAAAACTTATGAAAAACTGTAATAATGGATTCAGGACCGCGTCTTACTGTATGGCGCAGATTCTCCCTTTTGTAAAAGATCCCGTAATGAAACTTACAATAGAAAACAGTTGTTTGAGAAACAGGGAAATGGCTGAGGTTTGCTCATCCGCCCTTGAAGAGTGCGGGAAGAATGAAAAGGAAATTTTATCCTTGCCTTTTCTTATGGCGAGATTAAAAAATGACGTGAAGTTATGTCTTTCGTCAAGTCCAAGAACCGTTGCTTCCATATTGGCGGAAAACAGCGAAAATCTTATCGTTGATACACGTAAAGCATTAAAAAAATGTCCGAAAGCAGATAGAGAAAGCGTTGAATTGGCAAAATCATTCTTGAAATCAAGACGTGAACTTCTTGAAGATATGATAGAATATTTTTGAAGGCAGGAGGAAAGAGGCAAGAGGCAGGAGGCAAGAGGCAAGAGGCTGACGCTGAGGCGATGAGCGGGGCACGGGGACGGGGTCGAAGACCTGCTTCTCTGTCCTACGTAGTATGATTGAGAACCGTCCCCTGCACCGCGGAACAAGGGGCGAGATGCAAGAGAAACTGTGGAAAACAGAAATCGAAAAAAGTTCTCTTAACCACTATTCCTGCACCCTGACCCAATCCTTAATTACTGACCCCTTTAAAATCAAAAACGACTGACATAACATTTTAGTTATATCAGCCGTTTAATTTTGTTTTAAACGTCGCGTTCAAGACCTTTGGTACTTCCGCCCAATCCGTAATCTACCTGACCTTTATTTCCTAAATTCGGTAAGGCACTTGTTGTAATAATGTCTTTACATTCGAATTCAATAACTTCGACTTTTACTTCTTCGTATATCTTCTTCTCTGCCATAGTTTATTTTCCCTCCATAACGTTTACGTAGTTTTCAATGGATTTGCCGTAGTTGTAAAGTGATTGTGAAAAAGCAGAATAACCATCTGTATTCTGTGTGGAATAAACGTATGCTTTTGCGCTGAAACGAAGTGTTCTTCCTTCGTTGCCTTCTGCATCAAAAAGCGTTACTGTGTAAATATAATCAATGCCCGTTGCGGCAGGCTTGATATTGAGATAATAAAGCCTATCTTCATCCGATTTTACAAGAGAAGCGCTGTCAAGTTCGCAATAGTATCTTTCTTTTCCCGTATTTACACGAACCAACATTTTCATGCCTTCTATTGAATCGGCTTCGATTCCATAAGTGAGCCAGAAGTTATTGTTGAAGGTCATAGTTACGGTTGAGAAATCAACTTTGGATGCTGTACCGCTTATTTTGAAATCGTCTTCAGATTCATCGATAGTGGTGAAGTTTGAAGGGGTGAATGCTTCAACTTTTGTTACTCCGCCTGTTACCAATTTATCTGTGTTATAATTTGTGTATACCTGTGCTTCTTTACCATATTCGAGAAGGTCGCTGAGCAAAGCTACTATTATTTCGTATTGCTCGTCGGTTGCGTTTTCGTTTATTGATGATTTACCGTTGTTAAAAACGTAGTTACAATAATCGAGAACGCTGTATGATACTTTGTCGGAAATCTGTTCGCCGTCAAGAACGAGATATGCTTCAACTTTATCGCCCAATCTTGCAGGATGAATCGGCATGAGGAAATCGTAAAGTCCGTTTCCTTTATCCGCACCTTCAACGTCGCCGCTGAAGTTATCTATATTTTCGTTATCAATTTGGGACTGTTCGAAATGAATTTTTGCTCCCTCGTATCCTTCGGGAATGAACCCTGTGAAGCAAAGTTCAATGCCCGAACCCACTTGAAGGGAAACACCCTTGAGTGATGCAGGGAATCCAAGTATCTTCATGCTGTTTTCCAGATCTTCAACGAAAACGCCCGTTATCTTCTTACTTACGCTGTTGTAAAGAGCAAAATCTATGTATTGTGCTTTGAAAACCGGATTACCAAATTTTGTTGCTTTGAAAGTGAAGGTGAAGTTTATTGTTTCACCGTTTTTAATACCAGTAGCTGTTCCATCATCACTGTTCAATTCTGCAAGAAGGAGAATTTCACCGTCTTCTTCGTAATGTATTGTTGTGAGTTCCCAATTTTCGATTGATTTTTCTTCAACGAATTCAACCACATCGTTGTCGTAGATAAAAGAAAAACTTCCGCAATGGATTTCATCAACATTTTTGTTGGTAACTGACAACGTGACGTCGAAAGTTTCTTCCACTTCAAGTTCAGTCTTGCTGAAAAGAATTTCAATGTCGAGAGTCGGTTTTGTTCCTGTGGCATTTACAAAAACGCAAAGATTGAAAAGCATACCAACCATCAACAACAAAGAGCATATATTTTTCATAAAAATTACCTCATATTAAGGATTATTATTCTATTCTACTTTGATTTTATACTATTTGTTTTCAACTGTCAAGAGCTTTTTCACATTTTTTTAAAAAAATTATAATAATGCGTTTTTGAGCCTCGGTAGAGCGTCTTCAATATATTTGGTAGGACAGGCTATGTTCCAGCGTTCGAATCCTTTTCCACCTTCTCCAAAAATATACCCTTCATCGAAATATAAAAAATTTTCTTTCATGCGTTTTTCAAGTTCTTCTATGGAATAATTGGTTTTTCTCATATCAAGCCACATGAGATAAGTTCCCTCCAAAGGAAAAACTTTCACGTTCGGAATGTTTTCCTTTATATAATTTTCAATAAGGGTTTTATTTGCGTATATAACCTCCAATGCACATTTCAGCCATTCATCGCATTGTTTATAGGCTATGGAACAAGCCTTGTAACCTAAAACTCCACATTCGTTGAAAGCGAAGGAATCCGCTAACGCTTTGAGAAGTAACTCTCTTTTTTCTTTGGATTTTACGAAAGCGTTTGATGTCTGAAGTCCTGCTAAATTGAATGATTTACTGGGAGAAGTGAAGGCAACGGAGTCGTATGCAAATTTTTCCGATATTGAAGGGAACATAATATGCTTATGTCCTTTCATGGTAATATCCATATGTATTTCGTCAGAAATAACAAAAACGCCGTTTTCTATGCATATTTCTCCCAAACGAACGAGTTCTTCCCTCGTCCATACTCTTCCTGTTGGATTGTGGGGACTGCAAAGAATAAAAAGTTTTGCTTTTTTTGCGAGTTTTTCGAAAAGTTCAAAATCTATTCTATAACCTTCTTCCGTGATAACGAGAGGACAGTCAAGCAGTTTTCTATTGTTGAATTCGATGGCTCTGTAAAGGGGATAATAAACGGGAGTCAGCATAATAATTCCGTCACCTTCTTCTGAAAAGGCGCGTACTGCGGAAAACACCCCTTCAACAACACCTCTTGTTTCAACTATTTCTTCTTCATTCGGTCGGTATCCATGCTTTCTATCCATGTATGAGCAAACTATATTTTTATATTCATCCGTACCGCAGGTGTAGCCTAAAACGTTTCCCTTGATAAAATCGCAAAGCCCATCTCTGATTTCGGGAGCCGTAAGAAATTCCATATCCGCAACGGAAAAAGGAATAACGTTTTCGGGGAGGATTTTTTTTGAAGCTTTGATGTCTGATTCAAGGTCTCTCCATTTTTCAGCTCCTGTGTTTGCCCTGCTTGGAGCATTTGCAAAATCATATTTTATATCATTTTTCATATTACAACCTCGCTTTTATTTGCTACTCACATTATAATGTATTTGCTTTGAAATATCAACCGTTTTGTTTGATATTTTACAAGAATTTATAATTAAGTATTGAAAAAAATAAATCAAAGCGGTATAATTACTGTATCAATGAAAGGAGCGGGTTATGGAATACATAGTATCGGCTGAACATGACGGACTTTTGCTAAGAACGTATCTGAAAAACGTTCTTTTTCTCTCCCGTTCTCTCGTTTCGGAAATGAAACGTAAGCAGGGACTAAGTATTAACGGAGAAAAAGTTACTGTAAGATATGTTCTTAAAATGGGCGACGTGGTTTGCGTTGATTTTGAGGACGATGTGGGTTCTGAAAATATAGAACCCGTCAATATTGAAATAAAGGTTTTGTACGAGGATGAACATATTGTTGTTGTGGATAAACCCCCTTTTATGCCCGTTCATCCGTCACATGGACATAGAAACGATACATTGGCAAACGCACTTGCATATATATACAGAGATAAAAATTTTGTTATGCGTGCAATAAACCGTCTTGACAGAAATACAAGCGGAATAGTTCTGGTGGCGAAAAACAGAAAATCAGCTTTTTTCCTTTCAAATCAGATGAAGGAACGAAAATTCGGGAAAATTTACGTTGCACTGACAGAAGGCATACCGCCTGATGAATTTTTCGTTGAAACTTATATGAAAAGGAAAAACGAATCGGTTATAGAAAGAAAAATTTGTTTTAAGAATGAAGACGGTGCAGAATATTCCTGCACCGAGGGGAAAACGAAGGAAAGTTTCAGAAAATCAAACGGGGATGTATTTTCTCTTGTTGAACTCATTCCTCATACGGGCCGTACACATCAGTTGAGAGTGCATATGGCGTATTTAGGATTTCCGATTGTAGGAGACGATTTGTATGGAACGGATGGAGATAGACATATGCTTCATTGTCGGTATCTTAGTTTCGTTCATCCTGAAACGAGAGAAAAAATGGAATTTTTTTCGGATTGTTGCTTTGGAAAACACTAATATATCTTTTTTCTTATTTCTTTTTAAAAATACCTGTTTCACGGTAAAAGTTTTCTGTGTTTTTACTCTTGTCATTGGATAATTTAAGGGCTACTGCACTAACTATGCAACAGCCCTCATTTTTTAATTTTGTTTTCTTACCGTCTTATATTCGTCGTAATATCTGTAAAAACGGCAATTGAAATCCGTATGGAGTGCGAATTTTTCGTACTCGTCCTGATCAAGTCCAACGTTACAGCAATATGTGTCGGAGTCCTCGTCATAATCGTAAAACTCACAGCTTTCACATCTCGTCTGTGAAAAGGATTGATAATTCTTTTTGTTTTCCATTTTGATTATTTTGCTCTCAATTCACGTTCGAGCCAAATCATACCAATATCAAAGGCTTCGTAAAATGATTTTTTCTCGCACTGCTTTATTATTTTCTGGTTTGCTGACAAACCGCTTTCTGTGCTGTGAATCTGAACGAGAACTTTAGTTGCAACAGAAGTATCTCCAACTTTTTCGGATTCAAGTATATTCATATACAAAATTGCTTTATCCGTGGGAAAACCATAATATATTACGTTGTCCTGTCTTACAAGGGGCTTACCCTTATACATCAAAACCTTATCTTTTTTGGCTTCTGACATTTGTAATTACCTTCTTTCAATGTTTTTCTTTTCTTCTTCCACCTTGGATTTAAGGAAAACCCTGAGAAGAACTCTTATAATATCGTCCGTTGGAACGGAAGTGATAAGGGAACGGGCGTTATTCATACTCGTTATATAGGTTGGGTCTTCAGAAATTATATATCCGTGTAACTGGTTGATGGGGTCATAACAGCCTTTTGCTATGAGAGCATCAATAACCTGATTCAATACTTCAATAGTCTTTTTGTCCGCTTCCGTTTCCCTTATATAATCAGCGGCTGTCTTTTTTGCAAATATAGTATTTTTCTGGATCATGTTTTATACCTCCTGTGTGTGGCTCAGGACTTTTTATTCCATGAAGTCCTTGAGCTTTCTGCTTCTTGCAGGGTGACGGAGTTTTCTCAACGCCTTCGCCTCAATCTGACGGATTCTTTCACGTGTAATTTTAAACTGTTTTCCAACTTCTTCAAGAGTACGCTGCTTTCCGTCAATAAGACCGAATCTGAGCTTCAATACCTGTTCTTCTCTTGGGGTGAGAGTTTTAAGAACTTCGAAAAGAGCCTTATGAAGCATAACGTATGATGCGGCTTCCGCAGGGGAAGGCGTGCTTTCATCTGCGATGAAGTCGCCCAAGTGGCTGTCTTCTTCTTCGCCTATGGGCATTTCGAGGGAAACGGGGTCTTGTGATATTTTCAGAATTTCTCTTACACGTTCAGGAGAAAGGTTAACTTCCTTTGCAATTTCTTCGCTGGTTGGCTCTCTGCCTAACTTTTGGAGGAGCTGACGGGAAACACGAAGCACCTTGTTGATGGTTTCAACCATGTGAACGGGAATTCTTATAGTTCTTGCCTGATCTGCAATGGCTCTCGTTATTGCCTGTTTTACCCACCATGTTGCGTAAGTGGAGAATTTATATCCCTTGCCGTAATCGAATTTTTCAACGGCTTTCATCAACCCCAGATTTCCTTCCTGAATGAGATCAAGGAAAAACATACCTCTGTTGATGTATTTCTTTGCAATACTTACAACAAGTCTGAGGTTTGCTTCAACAAGCTGGTCTTTTGCTTTCTGATCGCCTGCCGCCATACGGCTTGCAAGCTCCAATTCCTTGTCTGCGGAAAGAAGGGGAACTTTTCCTATTTCTTTGAGATACATTCTAACAGGGTCATCTATTGAAAGACCTTCCTGTGCCAAAAGAACGTCAACGTCTTCGCTGTCGTATTCACTCTGCTCTTCTTCCTCTTGGAATCCATTCTGAAGCTCTGCAAGAGCTGGGTCGTAATCTGCGTTGATTTCGATTCCGCTTGAATCGAGCATATCGCATATAAGCTCTAAATCTTCAATGGAACAGTCAAAGCAGTCAATAGCGTCGAGCACGTCGCTTGAGCTTACGGAACCCTTTGTTTTCCAGGCTTCTATGAAGCTTGAAAAAAGATTCTTTTTTTCTTCTGTCATTTTGTTTCTCCTTGGTATTTATGTATTATTTTTTATTCTTTTTAATGGAATCAATGTAGTTTTTCAGTGCCTCTCCTCGTGAATCCTCGTCAGCATCTGAAATTGCTTTATCCGCATCGGATTTTCTTTTTTTATCTTCCAACGCTTCCATAAGCTTTAAAACCGCCTCTTTCGTATTATCACCGTGAGATTGACGCATCGCTATCATTCTTGCTATTGATGAGGTTTCTTCGGCAGTCAAGGATTCATTTGAAATAATAGGTTCTGTACCGCTTTCAAAATCGTTTTTGAAAACGGAAAATACTTTTTTACCGAATTCTGTAAAGAAAATACTTTCGTTTATTCTTCCGTCGGCGAATTTGTATAGCTCAGGTTGAATCATCAGTATTCCGAGGAGCTTTTCTTCGAGAAGTGCTTCACCAGGCATGGAAAGCTTATCCTTGTTTGCCTTGTCTCCCGCACCCATCGTGCGAAGCAGTTCTTTTTTCTCGAATTCTTTTTTACCTTTTCGTTCAAGACTTTTCCTTCTTCTTCTGATTCCTTCTGATATGGCATCCTTGCTTACGCCCAAAATCTTGGCGGCTCGTTCTGAATATATTTCTCTTTCGGCAAGGGTATCAAGGCTTGCTAAAAGTTCGCATACGTCAGATACGGCTTTCAGCTTGTTTTCTGAAATGGATATATCAAGACTTCCAATAGTTTTGGCTATAAGGAAATCTATTTCTCCGTCTGCACCCTGAAGGAGCTTGCGGAAGCTGTCAGCACCGTATTTTTTTATGTATTCGTCGGGGTCTTTGGCGTTTGTAACTTTAACTACTTTTGAGGATATTCCAAGCTGGGTCAAAAGCTTTATGCCTTTTTCTGTCGCGGTCTGTCCCGCTGTATCGGAATCGTAGCAAAGATATATTTTCTTTGTATACTTAGCAAGGGTTCTGGACTGTTCAGGAGTTATAGCTGTTCCAAGAGTTGCTACTGCACCGTCGAATCCCGCTTGATGAAGGGCGATTGCATCAACGCATCCTTCGCACATTATAAGCTCTGTAGCACTATGGGCTTTAGCCATGTTGAGAGCGAAAACAAATTTGCTTTTCTTGAAAACGAGAGTGTCTGACGTGTTGACGTATTTTCGCTCGTCGTTTTCGTTGAGCCTTCTTGCACTGAAGCCTAAAACTTCACCTGTTGTTGAAATCAAAGGGAAGGCAATACGGTTTCTGAAGATGTCATACATCTTTCCGTTTTTACCCTTTTTGCAAAGAAAAGCAACGTCAACCTCCTCGTCTGTAAATCCCTTGCTTTTCAGAAAATCGTAAAGGGCGCTCCATGAATCAGGGGCATATCCTATACCAAAACGTTTAATTGTGGTAAGAGTAAGTCCTCTGTTTGTCAGATAACTTAAGGCGGATTTTCCCTTTTCACCCATAAGACTTTGATGGAAAAACCTTGCCGCTTCTTTGTTTGCCTCGTAAATTCGGGCTTTCTTTATTCCGTAGGATTTTTCTTCAGAGGTTTCGGGAATTGGTACGCCTGATTCCTTGGCAAGTAATCTCAACGCTTCAACGTAATCAAGCCCGTTTACAGCCATTGCAAATCCTATAACGTTTCCACCTGCTCCGCATCCGAAGCAATAATATGATTTTGTGTTCGGAAAAACTGTGAAGGAAGGTGTTCTTTCGCTATGGAATGGGCATGACCCGCTTAGCACCGAACCTGCACGCTTCAAGGGAACGTATCTTGATATGTAATCCCCGATATCCGTACGTTCAATTATTTCTGTTATTGTTTCATCAGGAATACGCAAAATACCGCCTCCTTTAAGTCCGAATTTCATCACTATAATACATATACGCAAAAAAATCGAAAAACCCTTTTTTTATTTTTTAAAAAAACAAAAAAATAAAAATCGGAAATATATGTTGATTTTTTACTCTCGTTGTGGTAAAATGTTCAAAGTAATGTGAAATTTGGTTACAAATCGTTCGTTTGAAATATTTAGGGGTTTATATGGAATTTTTTGTTTATTGCTTAAAAAATAATTATTCTGATTTTAACGGCAAAGCGACAAGAAAAGAGTTTTGGACTTTTACGGCTTTTTTTGCTGTTATAACCTTGGCGCTGCAGTTTATCACTGGTCTTATAAGCGGACTTACTACCGTTGGCGCTATAAAATATCTTTATCTTGTTTTTGTGTTTCTTATGGTAGTCCCACAAGTCGCTATCGCTGCCAGAAGATTTCACGATACAGGGAAAAGCGGAAAGCTTCTTCTCGTTGGGCTTATCCCAATCGTTGGTTTTATTCTTCTTGTTATCTGGCTCTGCGGAAAAACTGATGACGGAAAGAAAAACGCGGGAAAAGTGAAAAAGAAAACAAACGTGAAAGTAAAAGTGAAAAAATGATTGAATTTAAAGGTTACCGTGTTTTTTGGGTAGCCTTTTCTTTTTCGACTTTTCCTTCTTTAAAATTGCTTTTTGCCTTTTTGAACGCAAAAAACGTCAAAAATTATAGTCTGCTTTCGACAAGTTTTAATCTCCTTTCGTGATATATTGTAAAAGACAAAAAAACGGAGGTTTATTATGAATATCACGGAAGTTAAAAAAAGAGCCGTTTCTGTTTATGCGACTCAGTTTATTGGATTTGTAAAACAAAACGTTGTTTTTTATGCGGAGGAAATACGGACGTTCCTTTGGAGCTTTGCCCTTTCGTTTGCGTATCTTGGCGGGGTGAGACCTTTTGGCGTTTCTTTTTTGTGCGCTTATTTGTGGACTTACAAAGGTGAAAAGTATAAAAAAGCGAGGATTTGCTCGCTTTTGGGTGTGCTCTTTTCATCACTGCTTTTTGAAAACGGTGTATATTCGTCAGTGTGCGCTTTGATTATTGCAGGAACGATTTTGCTTTGCGAAAAAATAGGGAGAGAGGATTTCGTATGGTTTTCTCCTTTTATTTCATCCCTTGCTTTTTTGCCTTTGGGTGTTTCGACGTTTTTCTTTGCTTTTTGCGGTATCCCTTTATTTTCCCTTGCGTTTTCGGGATTGACGGGTCACGGTAAAACATTGTCGCAGACTTTGGCTGACGGAGGATTTTTATGCCTTTCATTCGCCTTGACTCTCACTTTGGCGAGCGTTTCTTTGGGGATTATATCTTTCGGGATAATCATGGGAATTTTTCTATGCCTTGAGGGATGCGAAAAAGGCGGATATTTTCTGGGAGGGTTAGTTGGATTTTTTGTCGGAATGGCGTTGGGAGTGCAATACATACCTGTTTTTGTTCTTTGCGGTCTCGCGGGCGGATTCTTCATGCGCAAGAAAAGAAATGCGGGAATTTTACTGCTTGAAGCCACTTTTTTAATATTGTCCGTTGCTTTTGACGTTGCAGGGTGGAACTTGTTTTTCAGTTCACTTTGGGGATGTATTTTCTGGATTTCTTTGTCGGGACTATATCTTGACGGAAAAAGAATAAAAATTCCTTCGAGAGTTGTATGCGCAGATGCGTATTCCGATAAAAAACTGTCGGAGGCAATAGGCAATATATCACTTGCACTCAAAAGCGTATCAAAGGCAAAAAAACGCGAGAGGGAGGAAAAAATCAGACTTGTTGTTGACAATATTTTTTCGGCGGAATGTGAAACCTGCACAGGATGCAGACTGCCTTTTGACGTGACAAAAAACAGAATATGTAAAAGCATTATGAAAAACCGAAAAATTGCCGAAGGTGATTTTTCCGAAAACTTCAAAGACGGTTGCACAAGATGGAATATCATCAAGGATAAAATTAACGAAACCTTGGATGAAAAGCCATTGGGAAGGGGATCGAGAATTGATACTTTGGCAGAGGATTACATGGCGATGTCAAGACTTCTCGCTTATGGTGAAAAAAGAGCGGAGAACAGATATTGCCAAGATGTTCTTTCGTCCAGAAAAATAAAAGTTGCTCTTGAAGGCGAAAACATTCGTGCTATGAATGTGAAAGTTTCAGGAACAAGACTTCCCGAGGTTGAAATAAGAGGAATTCCTTTCAGAGTTCCTTTTCGTGAAAAAAACATCAAAAGAGTAGTTGAAAAATGTCTTGAAAAACACGTTGATATAACGTCTCTTGAAACTTTTGAAAAAACTGCAAGCATGACGTTGAAGGCGGTGTGCCCGCTTAAAGTGGACTTCCATAAAATATCCGTTCCTAAAAATGGTGAAATAATTTGCGGAGACAGTATATCTGTTTTTGAGGTTGAAGACGGTTTTTTTTATTCGGTTATAAGTGACGGAATGGGAAGTGGGAGAGATGCGGCAGTATGCTCAAGGCTCGGTACTGTTTTTCTCGAAAAGCTTCTGTGCGCGGGTATAGATAAGGCAGGAGCTGTATCTATGCTTGGCAACGTTGTAGCGGCTTCGGGAGATGAAACGTTTGTTACCGTGGATTTGATGGAAATCGATTTGGTGAGAGGGAAGGCGACTTTTATAAAAGCAGGTGCCGCATCAAGCTGGATAATTCGCAACGGAAGGGCGTATACCGTATCATCAAAAACACTGCCATGCGGGATAATTTCGGAAACTTCTGCGGAGCAAACCGTTATGGATTGTTTCTCGGGAGATATTGTTATAATGGCTTCTGACGGTGGAGAAGGTGCGGTTTTTGAAGCGGTTGAAAAAATGTTTTCTGAGGGATTTCTTAAAGGTCGTACACCCACTCCAAAAGATGTAGCAATGCTTCTTGCAGATACTGCCTTTAAAAAGAAAGACAGGGGAGATGACGTTACTTTCTGCGTTGTTTCCGTTTTGTAGAAAATATACAGTTTTTTTAACAAAAAGCCTTGACAAGTTTACAAATAGGATATATAATGTAAGTAAGAATTGGTGTAAATTTGCCACGGTGTCTTTTCGGACAAAAATAGTGCGAATTTGCGTTGATTTATAGTTTAACGGAGGTTGGCATTATGATTTTACATACACAGAAAAATAAAGGGAAACAGGATAAGAAAGAAAAAATCAAAATTCTCGATATTCTGAAAAGAAATTGCGTGAGAATCTGCGCGATTTTTCTCGTGCTTATTCTTGGCGTTTCTGCATCAATAATGCTCTTTGATGGGAATCATAATAACGTGGCTTATGCCGCGGATCCTGTTCTTTGGGGGAATAAATCTTTATGGGAAGAGAAATATAAAGGTGATAAAAACTATATTATCAGAGATGGAGAAATTGCTTGTACGGCGGGAACTCCCGCTACGTATTACGATGATGTCTGGGGCAAATTGCTCCTTGGCGGTATAAACCGTGTTGATAAAGACCATATCCCTACAGAACGCCCTTCCTTGCTTGAGAAAGATGTGAATGGTGAAGATAAGGGTAAGGACCTCATATATAAATATGATGAATATTTTTCCCGAAATGTTTCCGTTGTACGTTATAGTAGTCAATATTATGAGGAAGTTAAAGACCCTGAAGTAAAGGAATCAGTCCTTGGCATATCCGTAAATAGCGAAAACGTTGGATATATTGAAATGAGTGTTAATCCTCAATCAGGTAGATACCTGTATTACTCCATTTCTGTAACGTCATTGAACGGCGGCGAGGGATGCGGTAGTTTCGGTGTGAAAACGGAAAACGAAAGTCGCATAGTTGTCAGAACTGAGGATAATGACCATGGCGGTGTCAAATATGCAGATGATATAGAGTCATATCTTGCCGCTGAAAATAAAACGAATCTCGTATCAGGATATGAATACGGCTGTATAGATCTTAAAGCATTGACAACTAAAGATTCCGAAACAGTTGAAACAGTTTACCTTTTCGGAAGCACAGCTTCAAAGGTAATGCTTAACTATTTTATAATCAGCAACGAACCTCCTCAAAAAATAGACGTTGCAAACGGTAACGTTATTTCGGGAAATGTATCAGGAAGAGAATATGCAAATAATGACGGCGTAACAGGAACGGCAAAGTTGAATTTAACAGGTTCTGAAGAGGGGTTTTCATTTGAAAACCTTGTAATAGATACGGACCGTACGCCTTATCTTTATTATTCCTTTGAAGTTAGCGGTAGTGTACCTGTTAGTTTTTTTAATCGAAAAAATGATAATGATTACACAAATCACGGAATCGCCCAAGGTGTAAGTAAAAGTGTAACAGGTTGTATCAAGGTTGAAGATTTTTTAGACCAAAAAGGTCTTCTTTGCTTGACCGATAAAGATGGAAAAGGCTTTACCTTTGATAAAGGTGCGAACATTAATGTGAATTATCTTTTCTTCTGTGCGGGCGTTGATGTTTCGGGTGGAGAAAACGTTATAGTCAAAAATGCTGACGCTTACGTTAATAACGAAAATTATAGGGAACAAGAATTGGATAAATTTTCAGGAGGATGTCTTGCGAGTGCTGAAACTTACAAATCAAAAGACGTTTTGGCACCGTACGAAGTTGAGATTCATTCAGCTTTTGAAGTTGAATTTTGCTGGTACGTCAATACAGAAGAAAAAACAGCGGGAGCAATAAAGATTGGCGATTCTCACAAGCTCGATAACAAAACTGCAGAAGAATTAGTTACTATAGGCAAGAATACACTTAAGGTGTCTATTGAAAACAAGAAGGACTTAGGAAAGACTAAGTCTACTTTGAATGTTATTAATCCTACAAAGAAGCACCATAACCTCTATTTCTTCTGTGTTGTAGTTGCGAAGAATAAAAAGGGTTTATACAACTTCCCCAAAAATTTCGAAAATATTGAAAACCATCTTTACAGTTTGACGGATTTATATCATTTGCAGGTAGCAAATAATATAGTTTATCATGAAGTCGATAAAAACGGTAAAGAACTTGGGGTATGGAAAGAAGATGGGGTATGGAAAGAAGATTGGCTTATTTACGGAACTTCCAAAAAAGTCGATTTTGCGTCTGAAAACTATGTTACGTATAAAGATAGTGAAGACGAAAAAAACGTAACAGACGACGGTTACGAGTTACCTGCATATGTTTATAAAGAAGTTAAATTCACTGGATGGATGCTTTTTGATGATACAATAAAGAATCCAAACAATGATATCCCTCTTAGCAATTACAAGGATGCATACAAAGAAAAACACGGTAGTGTGAAGCACGAAAACGATGAAGCGGTTAAACATAAATATTGGTTATTCTCTGAGGAAATTTCTACTAAAGAAGAAGACGGCAAAACCGTGGTAACAAAAATACCATATAAATTTACCATGGATTTTACCAAGAATAATGGTGAAATTTCGATAGTACATGACACAACGATTAACCTTTATACAAACTGTGAAAAATCTATTGATTCGTATTCCAATAATCTTAAATTCCTATTTGACCAATTCGGAACAACCTTCATTGCAACGGAAAAGATAAAGGTTAATAAAGATGAAGGAAAAGAAAACTGGAAGATTGTTCATCCCCCAAAAAAGGACGGAAAAAATAAGTTTATGGGAGATAAATTTTACGTTATTTTTGCTCCCAAAGATCCATCTGAGCGGAATGGGAAATTCCAATATTCTACTGATGGAGTAAGCTGGACGGATGTTTCAGAGTTAAAATTTGAATCAAATTCTGAATTAAATCAAGTATTTACGCAAGGTGAGAATGTCTCCGATGCGAATCAGTGGTGTAAAAAAGAATTG
>JAZOCZ010000133.1:0-14936 GCA_045596755.1 Eubacteriales bacterium
ATAATAAAATTTTAATATAAAATTTTTAAAACGCTCTTTGCGTCATCAAAGGAATATCCCCATCTTACAAGGTATTCAAGAGCCTTTGGTTTATCTTCTTTGGAAATTTCTTCTCCGAATTTCTTTCTCAAAAGGCTTTTCATATTCTCGCAAACCATCTCGTCAGAAAATTCGTATTCTCCCAAAATCTGCGACAAAATCTCACGGGAAAATCCTTTTTCATAAAGTTTAGCCTTTATTTTAGCAGGACCCATAAAACAACGCACAAAATATTCCTCGCACAAATCAAAAGCCAGCCTTAAATCGTCAATATATCCGTTTTCCTTCAATATTTCAATAGCCGAATCAATAACCTCGCAGGGAAATTTCCCATGAAGCTTCATCCGCAGCTTTCGCTCGTACATAGGGGCATACTCAAGATGCTTAATGTATTTCTGAAGACATGACAGCTTTTCAGAGCAAAACTCAAGCTCCTCTGCTTCATCATCGGACAAAACGTTTCCTGCAAAGAGAACTTCTTCTCCGATTCTTCTGAAATCAGCACCCGTTAACGTGTATTTACATTTATTAGTCTGTATTACGTATTCAAGTCCACCATGAGTTGGAAAAACATTTTTTATACGCAAACTGAAATCAAGCTCCAAGTTTTCCATGTTTCAAAAAATCAGAACAAATCACCGTCGCCCTCGTCATCATCTGCTCTTTCGAACAAATCGTCTTCGGGTTTCACGAGTTCCAAAGAATTTCTTCCCTCTCTGATTTTTGCTTCAATTTCGTTTGAGAGTTCCTTATCGGTTTCAAAAAGTTTTCTCACGGCCTCTTTGCCCTGACCAAGTCTGTTACCTTCGTAAGAGAACCACGAGCCGCTCTTTTCAATAACTCCAAGTTGAGTTGCAAGTTCAACGATTTCGCTCTCCTTGGAAATTCCCTTTCCGTATAGAATATCGAATTCAGCCTGCTTGAAGGGAGGAGCGACCTTGTTTTTAACAACCTTACATCTGGTATGGTTTCCAATTATTTCGCCGCCTTGCTTTATTGCATCGGCACGTCTTATATCAATTCTCACAGAAGCATAAAATTTAAGTGCAACACCACCCGTTGTAACTTCGGGGTTTCCGTACATAACACCAATCTTCTGTCTGAGCTGGTTTATAAAAATAACCGTACATCCCGACTTGGCAACAACACCGCTGAGTTTTCTCAACGCCTGAGACATAAGTCTCGCCTGAACGCCGACAGAGGATTGTCCCATATTGCCTTCAAGTTCACTTCTTGGAACAAGAGCCGCAACTGAGTCGATAACGATAATATCAACCGCTCCCGATCTTGCGAGAGCTTCCGTTATTTCGAGAGCCTGCTCGCCGCAATCGGGCTGTGAAACCAAAAGTCTGTCAAGGTCAACACCCAAAGCGCCTGCATAAACAGGGTCGAGAGCGTGTTCAGCATCGATAAATGCCGCTTCTCCGCCCGATTTCTGAACTTCCGCAATAGCATGAAGAGCGATGGTCGTTTTACCTGATGATTCAGGACCGTATATTTCAGTTATTCTTCCCTTGGGAATCCCACCGATTCCAAGAGCCAAGTCAAGCGTGAGAGAGCCCGTGGAAACGCCGACAACTTCCATTTCAGCCGCTTCACCAAGACGCATTATTGCACCTTTTCCGCATTCTCTTTCTATCTGCATTATGCAAGCATTAAGTGCCGCAGCTTTTTTATCTTCAGGGTTTTCCGTTTCTTTCTTTTTTTTAGTTTCTTTTGCCATATTTATTCATCTGCGGACATGCCGCTCCCTTTCTTTATATGCTTTCATACTTTTCCACTAAACATAATAACATAGAAAGCGTACTTTGTCAATATTAAAGTTTGGGTATATTCCAACGATAAAAAGAAAAAAATAAATCAAAAAATTTTAAAATCTAAAAAAGGTTTTTCCGTTGACAAATTCCGAATTTTGTTGTATAATCTGCTTGTATTGCGGGTTCATTCGTGACGGTTTTTCCGAAAAGGAAAAATTTTCTCGATTTAAAGTGCATATTTTGTCGATTTTTACAATGTACAAATCAAACAAAATGTTGTAGAATATGATCGTATAAAGTCAATCTCAAATTAAATAATCTTTGTATCTGACGGAGGACTGTTTAAATGGCAGACAAAATTGAGTTTTTCAATCATGGCGACTTGGGCATTATTGTGATGGACAGCGCAAAAGAGCTGGGAGAAAAAATCAACCGCAACATCGCTTTGCTCAGAGGTGATGAAGGCGCAAACTACATAGTTCCCACAACCGAAACCCGTTTTCAGAACGGTGAAGGTAAAGTCAGACTTGACGCATCTGTAAGAGGCAAGGATATTTTCATCATATCAGACGTTGGTAATTATAGCTGTACGTACAAGATTTACGGTTATGAAAACCATGTTGGTCCAGACGAGCATTTCCAGAACATTAAAAGAGTTATAAGTGCAATAGGCGGAAAAGCGAACCGTGTTTCAGTAATTATGCCTCTTCTTTATTCTTCCAGACAGCATAAGCGTCACGGAAGAGAATCTCTCGACTGCGCAATGGCTTTGAGAGAGCTTGAGGCTCTTGGTGTTAATACCATTATTACCTTCGATGCTCACGACCCTACGATTCATAACGCTATCCCCATTGCTTCCTTTGAAAACGTTTTCCCAACGTATTCAATCATCAAGGAATTCATCCGCAGAGAAGGCGTTAAGCAGATGACTGAAAACATGGTGGTTATCAGCCCTGACGTAGGAGCGATGGAAAGAGCAGTTTACTACGCAACTATCCTTGGACATGACGTTGGCGTTTTCTACAAAAGACGTGACCTTGATAACGTTGTTGACGGTAAATCACAGATAGTTCAGCATGAATATATCGGCAAGCCCCTTGACGGCAAAAACGTTCTTATCATCGACGATATGATTGCATCAGGCGGTTCTATAATCGAAGTTATTGAAAGGCTTTCACAGTACGATATCAAAGACGTTTATTCCATCGTAACGTTCCCTCTTTTCACAAAAGGAGTTGCCGCTTTTGATAAACTCTACGAAGAAGGCAAGTTGAAGAAACTTTATTCAACAAACCTCACGTACGTTCCCAAGGAGATAGTAGACCGTCCTTGGTTCGAACAGGTTGACCTTTCAAAATATATTGCAAAAATTATTAACACTTTGAACCACGATCATTCTACATCAGGACTCCTCGATGCCCAACTCAGAACAAAGGATATGGTTCAAAGAGCCATAAAAGCCGACGCTCAGAAATCAGTAAAATAATTCCATTGTGAACAAATTGTAAAAACTGAAATCCCGATTGATTAAAGTCATATTGACACTTGACAATCGGGATTTTTTTTGTTACAATGGTTTGTAAGAAGCCTTAAATGGTTTTCTCCTTGGAGATACACAAAAATTGCGGATGACCGCAAAACGTATCTCTCAATTGTCCGGAAGGAGGTGCAATCAAAGTGGAAAAGAGAACAGGTTTGTACGAAACGACCTTCGTTGTCAATACCGCCCTCGGCGAAGAAGCAGTTAACGCTTTGAAAGAGAAATTCACTTCTCTTATCGCTGAAAACGCAACGGTTGAAAAGACCGAAGAATGGGGCAACAGAAAACTTGCTTACCCAATTGACGACTACACAGAAGGTTACTACGTATACGTTAAGTATACCGCTCCCACAGCTTTCCCTGCAGAGCTCAAGAGAATTCTTAACATCACCGATGGTATTCTTCGTTCACTCACAATTAAGTGCGAAGAATAAGGACCGCTATTTAAGGGAGGAGTTTTAAAATGGCATCTTTCAATAAGATAATTCTTATAGGCAACCTTGTTGCTGACCCCGAATTGAAACAAACGAATACAGGCATCAGTTATTGTTCCTTCAGAATCGCTGTAAGCAGACGTTTTTCCAAACAAGGAGAACAAGCTACGGACTTTTTTGAAGTTACTTGCTGGCGTGAAAAAGCTGAATTCGTAACGAAGTTCTTTACAAAGGGTAAATCCATCCTTGTATGTGGCGAAATGCAACAGCGTACATGGACAGACAGCACAGGAGCGAAGAGATATTCTTATGCAGTAGCAGCAGACGAACTTTCGTTCGTTGAAAGAAAGAGTTCCGATTCCTCCGATTTCAGAGGTTCAGCCCCATCTGTTCCGTCTTACGGCAGTTCTGCACCCGATATGGGCGCGTTCGAAGAACTTTCCACAGACGACGAATTGCCGTTCTGAATTTAACTTTCAGAACAAGATCATTATAGGAGGATAACAATGGATAAGGAAATCAAAGAAGTAAGAGAACCCAGAGAACAGAAAGCCTTCCGTCCTCGCAAAAAGAAGAAAGTTTGCTTCTTCTGTGCAGAAAAAATCGAACACATCGATTACAAAAACGTTGGCAGTTTCAGAAAGAATCTCTCTGAACGTTCCAAAATACTTCCCCGCAGAATTACCGGTACATGTGCAAAGCATCAGCGTCAACTTACAATTGCTGTAAAACGCGCAAGAGAACTTGCATTGGTTCCCTATATTTCTGACTAATGGATTTAAAATCAAGCCGTGACATGTTCGCGGCTTTTTTCTTTACTGATAAATCATACAGATTTTTAATGTATTTCGTATTGCAACTTTGACTTAAAGCATTTTTTGTGGCATTTTTGGAGAAACAGAATGAAAAACATTTCTTTAGACTTCATTTTCTCAGATGAAAAAATTGAATATTATGCAATTCTCCCCTTTAATGCGTATGACGTCATCAACCCTCGTCTTTTGCCCGAAGATTCAAAAAACGTTATAGTTTTCCTTATACCTTACAGAACAGACAGAGAAGAAAACAACCCCTTGGCTCACTTTGCAAGGATAAGGGATTATCACGGGTTTGCGAAGGAACTTTTTTCGAGGCTTATCCCCAAACTTTCATCTCTTTATCCGGATAATAAATTTTTCGGCTTTGCTGACCATTCTCCGCTTAACGAAAGAAAATTGGCGGAGAGAAGCGGATTGGGAAGCGTTGGGAAAAACGGACTGTTGCTTAACGAAAAATACGGGTCGTACGTTTTTATAGGAGAAATAATCACAACCGCGAATCTTGAAAGCCGCATATTTCCAAAAAAAGAAGTTTGTCTCGACTGCGGACTTTGCGAAAAAGAATGTCCTAAAAAAGAAGAATGTATTTCAGCAATATCCCAGAAAAAAAGAAAAACGGAAGATGATTTGAAAATTCTGAAAGAAACAAATACGGTCTGGGGTTGCGACATATGCCAGGAAATATGCCCCTTGAATAAAAACTCTCCCCTTTCGCCTTTCGAATATTTTTACAAGGATAAAATTTCAAACTTTCACGATATTCTTAAAATGGACGAGGACACTTTTAACTCTTATTCATTTTCGTACAGGGGAAGGAAAACAATAACCGAGAATATACAAAACATTTCAAAAAAGGATATTGACTAAAAGACCGAAATGTGATAAAATTCTTTCAGTAAACAAAATATTTTTTTCGATAAAAAGGCTATGGAAAGGCGGTTTGACTATGAAATCAAACGGTACACCCGAACAGGTTGTTTTACTTAAAAAAAGAATAGAATATTTAAGAGAAGTCCTTGATATGTCCGTGGAAGAAGTAGCTTCCAGAGCGGGTATATCTCCTGAACTTTATATTTCTTACGAAAGCGGCGATGAGGATATTCCCATCAGCGTTATATATACTATTTCTTCCATCTTCGGAGTTGACCCAACGGAAATTCTGACTGGGGACACACCAAAGGTTGAAGAATTCAGCGTTACCCGCAAGGGAACGGGTATCAAGGTAAAGAGATACGAAGGATATGACTTCGAATCCCTTGCTTTTAACTACATCGGCAGAAACAAAGAGCCTATGCTCGTTACAATCTCTCCTTCCGATGAAACTCCTGACTTGGTTTCCCACGGCGGTCAGGAATTCAACTTTGTTGTTTCGGGAAAAATCGGTGTTACCATCG
This sequence comes from Eubacteriales bacterium, assembly GCA_045596755.1. Classification (GTDB taxonomy): domain Bacteria; phylum Bacillota; class Clostridia; order Oscillospirales; family CAG-382; genus SIG653. The sequence goes on from JAZOCZ010000133.1 coordinate 5,983, forward strand.
GTTCGAAAACCCTTTTCCTTTCCGAAGGCGACAGCATTTATTTTGATGCAAATGCACCTCACGGTCAGTTTGCCGTTGATAGCGAATCAAAATTCCTTACGGTAATAGATATTGCAGAATGAGTTTCGTAAAAAAGAAAAAATATGGGCAGAATTTTCTCACATCCGATAAATTCCCTTTGAGAATCGCTCATGAAAGCGGAATCGAAAAAGAGGACGGTGCTTTAGAAATAGGAGCAGGTTTTGGAATACTGACGGAAAAACTCTCAGACGTTGCAAAAAAAGTCGTTTCCGTGGAAATTGACGAAGAACTTTTGCCTATACTAAATGAAAAATTTGCAGACAGAGATAATATACAATTTATAAATTCTGACATACTCAAAGTAGACGTCAAATCATTGGTAGAAGAACATTTTCCAGATATGAACGTTTGCGTATGCGCCAATTTGCCTTATTATATAACAACGCCTATTTTAGAAGCTCTTTTTGAAAGCGGTGTGAAATTCAAAAGCATAACCGTTATGGTTCAGAAAGAAGTTGCTGACAGAATATGTTCCAAAGCAGGAAGTTCGGAGTACAGTTCGTTTACCGCCTACGTTTCATATTTTGGTGCGGCAAAAAAACTTTTTACAGTACCACCATCTGCCTTCTCTCCTCCACCGAAAGTAACTTCGGCAGTTATCCAGATAATTCCTCATAAAGAACCACCTGTAAAGCCCAAGGATACCAAACTTTTCTTCAAGGTTTTAAATGGCGCTTTTGAGAACAGAAGAAAAACTTTGGTTAATTCCTTATTTACAGCCTTTTCAGGCAAATATTCAAAGGAAATATTGACAGAAGCCGTTGAAACTGCAACGGGTAATAAGGACATTCGTGGAGAAGCCTTGGATATTAAAGGCTACAGCAGAATCGCTGATATACTTTATGAAAAATAAAAAATAACACGGGTCGATTGAAAAAGTCAAAATTAAAATTCAATACCCGCTTGACTAAATAAAAAGCTCATTTGTTACAGAATAACTTTTTCTAAAATGGGGTGCCACGCTAACTTTGTTTGTGTGACACCCCATTCGATTTTGATGAATTTCAAACGTTTTCATAAAATGTTATTATTTTTTCAACAAACGCATTGACAAATACAAGAAAACGTGCTAATATAAACTTGTCTAAAACAATAAACGTTTTAATCGAGGTGTCTCATGGATAAAAGAACAAATTTGTCGAGCAGAAAAAAACTTCACTTTTGCGGATTATCGATAGTTGTTTTGGGGATTGTGGATTTTATTAAATGTGTTGCAAATGTTATTTTTAACAGCTATACAGGTCATTTTGACACATTATTTTCAAAATTTTCTCCCGAACAATTAGACATAGCAAAAGGAATGTTTATTTTTTTATATATATTTAGCTTTTTTATTATTTTTATTTCAATATTACCTGCAATACAGGGTATACGTATAAGCAAAAATCCATGTGAAAAGAAAGGTTATATTAAAGCAGCAAAAGTTTTGTTTGTTTTTTACATCTTAATTTCTTTATCGAACTTTAAAACCTTATTTTCAGGTTCATATCGCTATCTTGCAGAATGTCTTTTGAATGTGTTTATTTCAATTTCACAATGTATAGTATATTATATGTTTATTAAATCAGCAAAAGAAGTTCGCAACGAATACCTATCACAGAACTAAAAGTCAAAATCCTCCAAAAAATCATCTCAAAACAAATATAAAAAATCCAAACAACCTTTTAAATGTAAAATCACCCGACGAGTAAGCAATTTCTTCATCAGGTGATTTTTTGGTTGCTCTATAATTTGGGAAGCAGAAGAACATATCTCTTTTGCTTCCCGTTTTTTCATAAAAATTTATTATACGCAAGTCTTCCCTTTGAGTATAAACTTACACAATTTACTTTTTGTTTTGTTTATTCAGAAGAATTTTAACAACAATATAAAACAGCAAGCAAACAAGGAATATAACACTAAAAACACGATCCGAAACTTCGTTAATTCGGGATAAAACATTGCAGCAAACCATGGAAGCGTACAACAATAATTTAGAAACTATCCATAAAACAGAATAAGAATCCTTATCACCTGAAATGAATTTTTTTACATCTTCTGATAAAAGAGTCAAAAATCCTAATATACACATTGCATTTATCATACATTGCCCCACACAAAATGTCAAAGTTATTAAAAGAACAATTGCCTTTTTGATTATCCTTATGGAATACCAAAATTACCCGACAAAGAAACTCGTTTTCTCTATCGGATGATTTATTTTTGGCTGATTATTCAAGAATCTTCTCTCGTTCAACGACGATTTTTACCACTTTAGTATTTACGTTATATATTACGGTTACGGTTATTTCATAAGTTTCGTCCTTTGGAGAGGTTTTGGAAAGTGAGACTTCGTCCTCGGATTCGTCCATATTCAACATTCCGTTATAATAAAAATCTTCCTCTCCTGTCAAAAAGTCAATGTACTTTTCTGCATCGCCATAGGCGTCTACAACGTTTTTGTAGGAATAAGAAATGGTCTGAACTGCGTTTGTCATCTCAATTTTCTTTGTATTTACTTTCCTGTCGCCAACTACCTTTGTGAAAGAGGTTACAACGTCATCTCCGTTAAGCTCATAATAATCAGGAGCTTTCACCAGATCGCAAGCACAAGAAAACACAACTACAAATGCGAGAAGCACACACAACACTATTCTGCTTTTGATTTTGCTCATAATAAGTATCCTTTCAAAATATATTTATTTTTTTGAGTATCCAAATGGATATTCAATTTTATCAAAATTATAACTTCCATCGGGTTTCACTTCAAAGATATCCACAGGAAGTTTTCCGCCAGGGGTCATACCGCCAAGAACACACTCAACTGCAACCACAACGTTAACACCATACGCTTTATTAGTATTCAAGTCACTTGCGGCTTCCTTTGACACACCTTTGGGGCAATAGCAAAGGAGTAATGCGTCTGCATTCTTATAAACAGGAGCATCATAAGGTAGGAAAGAACTGATAACAACAACTTTTTTGCCCGTTTCTTTGCAATATTTGCAGAGAGATACAGGGAAAGATACGTATGGTTTATCGAAAGCAACCGGGGCTTCCGTTTCAGTAACCACTATTACGTAATCCGTTTTGTCAACCTTCTCTTTCAGTTCATCCGTTATGGCTGATTTACCGTTATACGTGTAGGTATCGTATTCAAATTCCTTGATTTTTCCTTCAGAAACAAGGCGTTTTACTGCATACTCAAAGGAAGTTGTTTTGTTGGAATACGCTGAAACGTAAAGAACCTTTTTATTATCCGAAAGATCAAGGGGAAGAACACCGTTATTTTCAAGAACGGTTATGCCATCTGCAGTTATCTGACGTTCAATTTCTCTATGTTCCTTGCAACCTACAACGGCTTTTGCGTATTCCAATTTTTCCTCAAGGGATTTTTCTTCTTCATCAAAAAGCCCCATTTTGATTTTCAAATCAAGAACACGTTTTGTGGATTCGTTAATTCTGTCCATTGAAAGCTCACCCGTTTTAACAGCAGCGGTCAATGCAGTAAAAACGTCTGCAAGCTTGTATTCATCCTCAAGGCTTCTGAGGGTTATAAACATAAGCAAGATATCAACGCCTGCGTTTATAGCCTTTATCAAAGAAGGATGTGAGCCTATATGAGTTGAAATAGCCTGCATCTGCATAGAATCGGTAATAACAACGCCTTCATACCCCAATTTATCTCTGAGGATATCCGTAAGGAATGTTTTGGAGAGTGTTGCAGGAGCGGTCATTTCCTTACCTGTCTGTTTAGAAATATATTTTTCTTTAGCAATAAGAGGGAACGTCATATGAGCGGTCATATACATATAAATTCCCGATTTTGACGTTTCAATAAAAGGAATAAGCTCCGCTTCCATAAGTTCGTCGAGGCTTTTGTTTACAACAGGGAGACCCGTATGGGAGTCAACATTGGTGTCACCGTGACCCGGAAAATGTTTACCAGTTGCGGCAACTCCTGCATCCTGCAAACCTTGTGCCATCTTAACGCCGTAAGGAGAAGCGTACGTGTGAGATGACGAGAAAGAACGAAGGTTAATAACGGGATTTGAAGGGTTATTATTCACGTCAATTGACGGAGCAAAATCACAGTTGATACCAACGGCTTTAAGTTCTTTTCCAATTATGTAACCGTTTTTATATGCATTTTCCGCATCATCCGTTGCACCAATACACATATTACCAGGCATTGAACAGCCGTCGTTCATTCTGACAACTCTACCGCCCTCCTGATCGACGCCTATAATCATGGGGATGCCGTTGACAACAGAATTTTTCAACTCATGGTTGAATTTAACTATCTGGTCAATGTCAGCAAAGTTTTCGGCAAAAAGGATAACGTTTCCCAAGCCGTATTTTCCAATAAGCTCTTTAACCTCAGGCGAAAACACCTGATGGTCGTTTTGCTCCTTATCATCCTTATTTTTCCATCTTCGGAAATCAAGCATAAACATCTGGCCCAATTTTTCTTCAAGGGTCATAACTGACATAAGGTTTTCTGTCGTTATTTCTTTTCCCTCAAGTCTTTTTACTATGTTTTTCATAGTACCCTCCAAAACTCTTATACTTTAATAAGCATTTTATCTCTTAAACCGCCAACGTTGCCTTCATACACCATTTTTAACCTATCCATTTTCAAAAAATCAACGGGTCTGAAAACGGATGGATGCTTATCTATATTCAAGGCACCCGATTTTTTCAAAACATAAGCAACAAACTCGGAACAAAAATATTTGTTTTTTCTTGCTTTTTCGATACCAAAACCGCAAAGTATAAGTCCAAAATAATTATACTTATACTGCTTCTTCTTCTCATACATTTTGTTGACTTCTTCATTGACAATTTCAAAAATCTCATCAGAAACATCCAGACAAAGTAGAGCACAAGGAGTTTTTGGATCTTTTCCCAAAAATCCTCTGTCAATTTTCTCCGTTGTAAAGCACCCTGGGAAGGGAAGATTCTCATACTTTCTGGCGAAACTGTAAAGATTCATACAATCCGCCGAAAAACCAAGGGATGAATGAGTGTACTTCGCTCTCGTAAATAACCTTATTATCATTGAAGGCAAACTTTTTGAGCGTATTAAAAGAACGTAAAGTCTTTTAGTTGGTTGGTTCATATCTTCACCCACGGGTCTGACCGTTTCCAACCACAATATACTTAACAGTTGTCATTTCAGAAAGCCCCATTGGGCCTCTTGCATGAAGTCTCTGGGTTGATATACCGATCTCAGCACCAAATCCAAACTCTTCGCCGTCAGTAAATCTCGTTGATGCGTTAACGTACACAGCGGCAGAATCGATATTCGCCGTGAAGTAATCAGCCGCTTCCGTATTTCTTGTAACGATTGCTTCGCTATGTCCTGTACTGTGTATGTTAATATGTTCAACGGCTTCTTTATATCCTTCAACAACCTTAAGTGACATTATATAATCGTCATATTCTGTGAAGAAATCTTCTTCCGTAGCAGATACGCCACCTATTATTCCAACGGTTTCAGTGCAACCTCTGAGTTCTGTTCCTTCAAGAACCTTTTTAATAACGGGAAGAAAATCCTTCGCTATTTCTCTATCAACAAGCAGATTTTCTGCCGCATTACAAACAGAAGGACGTTGCATTTTTGCATTTTTTACAATCTTTGCCGCCATTTCCAAATCAGCGGTTTTTTCAACGTAAACATGGCAATTTCCCGCCCCTGTTTCAATGACAGGAACGGTTGCATTATCCACGACAGAGCGAATAAGGCTTTTTCCTCCTCTGGGGATAAGCAAATCAACGTACCCCGAAAGGGTCATAAGAGCCGTTGCGGTTTCTCTTGAAGTATCGTCAGGTGTCTGTATCAGATCGCCCGAAAATCCTGACTTTTCCAATCCCTCTCTGAGAGCGGAAATTATGGCTGTATTTGAGGAAAATGCCTCTTTTCCCCCTCTCAAAAACACGGTGTTACCACTCTTTATGCAAAGGCAAACCGCATCAGCCGTAACGTTGGGGCGTGATTCATAAATTATTGCAATATTGCCCAAGGGAACTCTGACTTTTCTTATCATAAGCCCGTTGGGGCGAGTCCATACCTCACCCGAACCAAGAGGATCGGGCAATGCGGCAACCTTACGCATCGCATCAGCTATTGCTTTGATTCTTGCGGAATTGAGCATAAGTCTGTCAACCATTGCTTCCTTTATGCCGTTTTCTTTCGCTTTTTCTATATCCAAAGCATTCGCATCAAGAATATTTTTTTCATTTTTTTCGAGGGAATCTGCCATGGAAAGAAGGGCGTTATTTCTTGCTTCTCCCGTTGAAACTGCAAGAATTTTTCCCGCCTTCTTTGCCTTTATACATTTATTTATGAGATTTTCCTTTATGTTGTTCATCCTGTAACCTCACTGAATTTTAATACCATCCGCCATTAACGGACAAAACTGTTCCTGTTATATAACTTGCCTTATCAGAAGCAAGGTATAAAAACGCTTCTGCGATATCCTCGCTTTTTCCGATTCTTCCAAGGGGAACTTCTTCTTTTATGGAAGAAAGTGCTTCTTCTGAAAAATGAGCCGTCATAGGAGTTGCGATAAACCCTGGGGAAACGCAATTCACGCGGACACCGCTTGGAGCAACCTCACGGGACAACGCTTTCGTAAGTCCAATCAGTCCTGCTTTCGTCACGGAATAATCAACCTCGCAGGAAAAGCCCATTTCACCGCAAATAGAAGCGTTCATAATGATACTTCCGCTTTTTTTATTTATCATAGGAGGTAAAAACGCCCTTGAGCAGTTGACCGCTCCAAACAAGTTGGTTTTATAAAGGCGGTCTGTTTCTTCTTTCTTCGCCAGATGAAAAAGTCCGAAATATTCTATTCCGCTATTGCAAATCAGAACGTCAACCTTGCCCAAATCTTTTTCTATCTGCTCCTTCATTTTCAGAACCTGAGTCATGTCACCCACGTCGCATTGGTAGATTCCGAACTTTCCACCGCCTGTAACAGATTTAGAGGCTTCAATTGCTCCTTCTTCGTTGGTGAAATAGTTTATAGCAACGTTGTAGCCCTCTCTGCCGAAAGCAGAAACAACAGCCTTCCCTATTCCACCCGAACCGCCCGTTACAAGCACGGTTTTATTTGAATTCATCATAATGCCACCGACATAATTATGGGGATAACCATGGGTCTGCGCTTCGTCTGCTTGAATATGAAGCCTGATATTTCCCCTCTTATTTTTGATTTAATAGTTGCAAAATCACAATATCCTTTATCAAGACATTTTTCAACAACTTCTGCCGCAAGACTGTTGAGTTGCTCCGTTATTTCCTCTGCCTCGCCCACGTACGCAAATCCTCGCGATATGGTTTCAGGGCCTGAAAGAATGGAATCAAAATCGGAATCAAGGGTGACTGTAATAATAACAACACCATCCTCGGAAAGTTTCATTCTTTCCTTAAGAACACCACTTCCCAAATCACCAAAGCCTGCACCGTCAACGTAAAGAACACCATTCGGCACGTTACCGCGTTTTTTCATTCCCGATGGAGAGAGTTCTATTATATGACCTTGTTCGGGGATAAAAATATTCTCCTCATCCATTCCGAGTTCTTTCGCCAGCTCCTTATGGCGAATAAGATGCTTATATTCACCGTGAATGGGAATAAAATATTGAGGCTGTGTGAGTCTGTGCATTATTTTCAATTCTTCACGGCTTGCGTGTCCCGAAACGTGAACGTCAGAAACCGCATCGTCGTTAAGGACAGTAGCACCCCTTTTAAGAAGTTCATTTGTTATATTACATATGAGTTTTTCATTTCCCGGAATTGGAGACGAAGAAAGGACAACCAAATCATCCTTGCCTAACTTTATCTGGGCATGTTCACCATACGCCATACGGTACAAAGCGCTCATCGGTTCCCCCTGACTTCCCGTCGTTATAATAGTTATCTGCTCCATATTATAACGTTTCATGTCGCCCACTTCTATTAAAATACCTTCTGGAATCGTCATATATCCAAGGCGGGATGCGGCATTTATAACGTTAAGCATACTTCTTCCCGTTATGACAACTTTTCTCCCGAATTTTGCCGATGCATCTATTATCTGCTGAACTCTGTGAACGTTTGAAGAAAAGGTTGCGATTATAATTCTTTTATCAGTATTGAACATTATACGTTCAAGAAATGCACCAACAATTTTTTCGGACTGAGTAAAACCAACTCTTTCCACGTTGGTAGAATCGCAAAGCAAAACGTCAAGACCTTCGCTTCCTATTTCCGCAAATCTTGCAAGGTCCATAGTCTCTCCATCAATTGGAGTAAGGTCAATTTTGAAATCTCCCGTAACAAGAGCATTTCCCGCAGGAGTATATATGTGCAGAGCGCAGGAATCCGCTATAGAATGGTTAACGTGGATAAACTCCACAGCAAAGTTTCCATCTTCAACAACGTCCCCTGCCGCAACCTCTACAAGCTCACAAACGTCTCGCATATTATGCTCAATAAGCTTGTTTTCAAGGATTCCCAAGGTAAGCCTTGTTGCGTACACAGGAACGTTTATTCGTTTGAGAAAAAATGGAATTGCTCCGATATGGTCCTCGTGACCATGGGTTATAAATATCCCTCTGACCTTTTCCATGCATCCTTCAAGGTATGATATATCGGGTATTATAAAATCAACGCCTGGGGTATCAACTTCTGCAAAGGATATACCGCAATCAACAACTATTATATCTCCACCGCATTCAAACACGGTTATATTTCTTCCGATGCCATCAACGCCACCAAGAGGAATTATTTTCAGTTTGCTTTTTTTAGCTTTAGCCATAATTCTCTGAAATCATCTCCTTTGTTTTTTCTATGTAAAAGCCGTCTTTAACATTATACGCATAAAACGTATTCTTCTATTCTTTTT
>JAZOCZ010000134.1:0-1686 GCA_045596755.1 Eubacteriales bacterium
GAAATTCAGGAAAGCCTTTACAAGCTCGCTTTGCACAACGCAAAAGAAAATGGGTTTGAGGATAAATTCACTCCGATTTTCGGGGACATAAGAAACATTTCCTCGCTTGTTGAACGAGAAAGCGCGGATTTCGTTACGTTGAATCCCCCTTATTTCAAAAGCGGAAGCGGTAAACAAAGTGAAAGTCTTGAAAAATTGACAGCGCGTCATGAAATGAACGGTGTTATCTATGATTTTTGTGCCGCCGCTTCATACTGCCTCAAATTTGGCGGAAAGTTCTACGCGGTATTCAGGGCGGACAGAATGACAGAACTTCTGTATGCCATGAAGGAAAACCGCATAGAACCTAAACATATAGAACTTATTTACAAAAAAGAAAAGGTCGAAACAATCCTTGTTCAAGGGATGAAAGGCGGAAAATCGGGACTTAAAATAACTGTCAGGGAAACAACGATAGTTCGTTCCAAATCCAATATTATAAAAAAGTAACATGAAAAGAAAAATTCTCTCAAAAGTCGCTTCCTTGCTTTTAGGAACGATACTCCTTTCCAACTCAATATGCATGACTGTTTCAGCAGAAGAAAAGAACCCTTTTTCTTCGGAAGATTCCTTGCGGAAAAAAATAATTGCTTCCGCTTCCGACGAAGGACGGCTCACTTGCAGAAATATAAGAGTTATGGGAGGCTCCAATGCGTACATAGTGACTTTCAAAGAAAACTCCTCCTTTAAAGATATAAAAAACTCATTGAAAGGGTATAATTACAGACTTCTTGCCAACAGTGAAGAACGTGTTTTCCTCGTCAGAGCCGGAGAAAATGATAACTTCTTCGAAAAGAATGAGCAAATCATAGAATACTTTGAAGAAGACAAAGTGAAAGTACTCTCTGCATACTATCCCAACGATACATATTCCTCCGTTTATGAACTCGAACTCATCGGGATGCATGAAGCGTGGGAATACGGATTCGGTAATAGAGAAGTTATAGTTGCCGTTGTTGACAGCGGAGTTGACAGAGACCACGAGGATCTGCAAGGCGCAAACATATTGTCGGGTTATGATTATGAAACGGGTCAAAGCATCGTAAACGATGATGTTACGGGGCACGGAACAAAAGTAACGGGAATCATAGCCGCAACAAGAGATAACGGAAAGGGATGTTGCGGAGTTGCATCGGGATGTACGGTTTTACCCATCAAGATAACAAACGGCGTGGGAAAGGTTTACACCTCTGACTTTATAGATTCCTTATATTTTGCCGCAGATTGCGGAGCAAACGTTATAAATATGAGCCTTGGAAGTTATGAAAAGCTGGAAAGCGAAGAAAAGGCTATAAAATACGCAAACGAAAAAGGATGCATTCTTGTTGCTGCGTCAGGCAACGAGGGAAACGACAAGGAATTCGCAGGCATGAAATGCTATCCCGCATCATACGACGGTGTTATAAGTGTTGGCGCGGTGGACGAAGCAGGAAACAGTTGCGTTTTTTCCCAATACAATGAATCCGTTGATATTTCAGCACCGGGAAGCGGACTTTCTCTTTTAGCAAGCGGCGGTGGATACGTTTCCGATTCAGGAACCTCTTTTTCCACGGCTTACGTCAGCGGCGCAGCCGCTCTCGCCCTCTCTTTCCTTGATGAAGGCGTGAAAATGAATTCCGATCAATTCGATTTTCTTATATCATCCTA
>JAZOCZ010000135.1:0-2871 GCA_045596755.1 Eubacteriales bacterium
CTATAAGTATTAAAATTAAATCGAGTACTATATGCATTATAAATTTTCTCCTTAAATTTTTTTATTTTGATTATGACATATCATCGAAAACAAATAATTCAACCGAGTCAGAGGATGAAATCAAATATTTTCCACGTTCAACACTTACGATATGAGAAAAACTCTTTGATATTGGTGATACATGAATAAGTTTAAAGTCATTTAAAGAATAAGTTTTTATCTCGCCATTACATAAAAGGTGTATATATTCTCCATCTATTACTACGTCTCTCGAAGTACAAGGAAGATCAAAAACTGATTTTTCACCGTTTAAGTCTATAATTTCAATTCTCGTTGATTCATTAAGAAGAGAAGTTCCATAAGTTACAATGATTTTTCCGTCCGATATCTTATATTGTCTTGGTGAGTTATTCAAATAATAGGAAGAAAAAGAGTTTTCAAGGGAAACGTTATATTTTCTTATACATTTATCCGTGACGAGAAGGAAATTTTCATTATCAACAAATTCGGTACGGATGGGATATTCTCCTGAAATGTCACATTCCGCCAAAACCGTATCAACGTCAGTACCATATATCTTCAAATGCGACACAACGTTTCCTGTAGTTGAAAAACAAGCGGAAACTGCGTATTTCCCATCAGGAGATAACGAACTTGACTGCAATGTAAATTCTCCGTAATTGGCTTTAAAAAAAGGCTTGAAATTTTTTGTATAAATCTGAAATCCTGAGCGGTAGCCCTCTGTGGATGTTTGTACCAAAAAACAATCACTGTTCGAAACTGAAACGTTATATACACTTGATTCAAGAGTAAGACGATAAGTTTCTGAAAATGAATTATAAAATCTTATCTCTTTTCCGCCGATATCATAAACGATAAGTTGGTTTCCAAAGGGCACAACTGCCGGAGATTTATAATTGAAGTTGTCAGAAAAAAGAACTTTTCCCGAAAACTCAAATATTTTTATACCTTGACTTCCAACTACAGCAAAATCGTCACCTATGAGATATACTTTATTCTGGCTATCGTAATCATAAGATATACTGTCTCCGTTTGATACAAGGGACGAAGGTTCATCCTTCATATACTTGACTATATATCTTATACTGTCAAAGGACAATTCATCACCATGATTCTTAACGGAAAAAATGACGAAAACAGCAAGGATAGTTAAGGAAAGCCATTTTAATACGGCACATCTGACAGACAGCTTCATATAATGTTCTGAAATATCATTTTCTGAAAAATCTCTCTTTTTGTTATCTCTGAAAATTTCAAACGTACTCATATTAAAAAGCCTCCTTTTCGATATGATTTCAAACGATTATTAAAAATATTCTTTATCGTAAAAAACTTTGTTCAGATACAAACCCGAAGCAGGCATTGTCTGACCCGCAAGCGTTCTATCCTTGGATGAAATAATATCACCTATGGACTGAGTTATTTTCCCCTCATACGAATTTATAATAGTTCCAACCATAATCCGAACCATATTGTATAAAAATCCGTCACCGCAAACCTTGAAGAAAACTTCGTTGCCTTCACGCCATGCATCAAAGGAATAAATTGTCCTTACCGTATCTGTAACTGTTGAACCCGCCGCCATAAATGAAGCAAAATCAAAAGTTCCTACAAATTGCGATGCAATCTCTCTACATTTTATTTCATCCAACGGGCGTTTATACATATATGCTCTGTCAACAGAAAAGGGGTCTCTGATTCTTGAATTATAAATCTTATAAATATATTCTTTTTTCAAGGCTGAAAATCTTGGATGAAAATCTTCGGGAACTGATACCGCAGAATTTACAGATATATCGCAAGGCAAATACGTATTCAAAGCAAGGGGAATTTTTTTGGCATCAAAAGAAGGTGCATCAAAAACAGAACAAACGTATTCTAACGCATGAACGCCTGCATCGGTCCTACTACAACCATGTACAGTTAATTCCTTGCAAAATATTTTATTAACGGCATTTTGCATAGCACCCTGTATTGTAGGTACATTTGGCTGAAACTGCCATCCGCTGTAATTCGTTCCAAGATATGAAAGTTTTATAGCAAAATTCATACATTCCTCTTGAAAAACTATATAAAGAAAAATTCAGGTCTGTTAAAAATCAAAACCAATACGAGAACTAAAGCAAAGCAGAATAGAACAACAAAATCCGTCCATTTCAAATGGAGCTGTTTCATTCTTGTATGACCTACGCCTCTGTTATAGCATCTGCATTCCATAGCATCCGCCAAGTCTCCTGCTCTTCTGAACGCAGAAACAAAGAGAGGAATCAATATAGGAACAAAGGCTTTTACTCTTTTTATCAGCCCACCAGAATCGAAATCTGCCCCTCTCGCCTTTTGTGCGGAAATTATTTTGTTCGTTTCCTCTATAAACGTCGGAATAAACCTTAAAGCGATACTCATCATCATAGCAAAATCGTGAACGTGAATATTGAATAAAGTCAAAGGCTTCAAAAGCTTTTCTATTCCCTCGGTCAAATCAAGAGGTAGGGTTGTATATGATATCAGAACAAAGCTTCCGCAAAGCATACAAACGAATCTGATAATAAGATATACGGAATTTAATATTCCTTCTTTGTATATCTCTATGAATTTCCACTTAAATAAAAGAGTATCACCTTTTGATATGAACAACGTAATAGCAGTGGTGATAAGAATAATAAAAATCAACGATTTTAAATTTTTCAATATCAGCTTGAATGGAATTCTTGAAACAGCAACAAGTAAAAACACAGATAAAAATGATATCAAATACGATACAGGAGATTTTGAAATCAAAACTGTGACAAGAAAAACAATAAGTGATAACAATTTTATTCTGGGGTCAGTTTTGTGTATGGGAGAATCTGC
>JAZOCZ010000136.1:0-6145 GCA_045596755.1 Eubacteriales bacterium
TCAAAATTAAGATAAATAATATTATCCGTCTTTTCGGCTATTTCCTTAATAATTTGCTCCATAATGACGGATTTACCGCATCTACGAATCCCTGTAATGATTTTGATCAAATCACTTTCATAAAAAGGGCGAACTTGCTCAATGTAATGGTTTCTTTGAATCATCTTTATCACCTCAACCATATTATACTGAAAGATTTTCTCTTTGTCAACAGTTTTATTCACTAATACTGAAAGATTTTTATGTTTTCGACAAAATTGTTCAGTATATAAAAAATGGGTTATTAAAAATGCGTTTTCTCACACTTTCAATAACCCATCTGTTTTTTGTATGGAACTTATTTTATGGAATTAAACCCTTCAACTACAGGGTACTTATCAGTATCGTTAAAATGCCACCATTCCGTTGTTGAACGACGGAAACCGCAAGAAGTCATAATTTCGTTGAGCATTGAAGCGTTTTCTGTGCGTTCTTTGTTTTTTTCATCTTCGGGGTCATAGTTCATGACGGCTTCAAAGTCGTCAAAGCCCGTAGGCATTTTCAACTCATTGCCTGCTTCGTCAACCAAGGTGACGTCAACTGCCGTTCCTCGGTTGTGATTGGAAAAACCAATGTTAGGGTCGGCAACGAAATCGTCATCGGGGTATATCTCCCACATGAAGCGTTGTGCCTCAACAGTTCGGTACGCGTCCCAGATTTTAATTCTGTATCCCTTTTTCTTGAAAATCTCTTGAGCTTTTTTCAGTTTTTTTACCGTACCGTATCGGAGATACGCATCACTGTAGTTATAAATAACCTTAAGCGTGAAATTATCTTCAGTCGAATATTTAAGATCGGTTATTATTTCCTCTACGTAATCTTTAACAAGAACAAGCTCCCCATCATCGAGGGCCTTTTTATTATCTGCCATATTATCTCTTCCTTTTGCGGTCACGACTTTTTTTACATCGTATATTCTTTCTTTTTGCGGTCACGACTTTTTTTACATCGCCAAATTTATCTGATGCCGTATTTTTCGATTATATAGTCCATATCCTTATCCCCTCTGCCTGACAAATTGATAAGAACTGAACCCTTGCCCATTGTTTGCGCAAGCTTTATACCGTATGCAACAGCGTGTGCACTTTCGATAGCGGGGATTATACCTTCAAGACGGGAAAGGGTGAAGAAAGCGTCAATAGTTTCTTCATCGTTTATAACGTCGTATTTTACTCTGCCCAAATCATGCAGGAAAGCGTGTTCAGGGCCGCTGGAAGGATAATCGAGACCGCTTGCAACAGAATAAACGGGAGCGGGCTCGCCGTTTTCGTCCTTCAGCATTATACTGTTGAAGCCGTGCATAATTCCTTCCTCACCGTATTTAAGGCTTGCGGCATGGTCGCCCAACGCTGCACCTCTGCCGTGAGGCTCTATTCCGTAAATCTCAACGGGGGCGTTAAGGAATCCCGAGAAGAAGCCCATAGCGTTTGAACCTCCGCCAACACAAGCAACTATAGCATCGGGAAGCTCGCCTGTCATACCAGTGAACTGTTCTCTTGCTTCAACGCCGATAACGCTCTGGAAATCTCTTACCATCATAGGAAAAGGATGAGGACCAAGAACAGAACCGATACAGTAAATTGCAGTTTTGTATTCCTTGCTGTATGCGTCGAAAGCCGCATCAACAGCCTCTTTAAGCGTTGCAAGACCATGAGTTACCTCAACCACGTTTGCACCGAGAATTTTCATTCTGGCAACGTTGGGAGCTTGCTTCTTGATATCAACGCTTCCCATGTAAATATCACATTCAAGTCCGAAATAAGCTGCTGCAGTTGCAAGGGCAACACCATGCTGTCCTGCGCCCGTTTCTGCAATAACCTTTTTCTTGCCCATATATTTTGCAAGCAAGGCTTCACCCATACAGTGATTTATTTTATGCGCACCCGAATGGTTAAGGTCTTCACGCTTTACGTAAAGCTGAACCCCTGTTCCGATATGGTTTGAAAGTCTTTCAAGGTATGAAATCGGGGTAGGTCTACCCTGAAATTCCTTACGGATCTTTCTCAACTCTGCAATAAATTTGGAAGATTTGCAAATAGTGAAATAAGCTGCCGTTATTTCCTCCATAGCTTCTTTAAGCTCGGGGGATATATAGCATCCGCCATATTTACCGAAATACCCGTTAGCATCGGGATAATGTTTAAAATAAGTATCAAAATCTATACCGTTAAAGTTCATTTTAGTTTTCCTTTCAACATTCAAAATATATAATTATAAATCAATTATAACTCCGCCATCGTTTGGATAAAATAAACATAAAGCCCTCCGAATACAAAAATAGCCCCTGACAGAAATACACTTTCCGCCAAGGACGAATACTTCACATATCCGCGGTGCCACCTTGATTCACGCATTGAAGCGCGCCCTTTCAGGATACAGACATATCCCCGACAACTAACGTATGTCACACGTCGCAGAATACTCGGCAAAAACGCCTTTGACTGCGCCCTCCGCGGTCCATTTGCCAAATGGTTTCCAACCTGACTCTCAGCAACGCAGGCTCTCTGTATAGGCCTTTTTTGGCTTTATCTCCGCATCAACAGTTTATTAACGCATTCATTATATCACCAGAACGCATCATTGTCAATAGTTTTTTTGCTTTTTTCTTTTTTGGTTATTGACATACACTATAGGTTGTGGTAGAATATATCAGTAGAAAAATCGTTATAAGGCGCATTATCGCTCTTTATCAACTTGTTACAGGAGGTTTGCAAATGGCAAAAAAGACACCTAAAATTGCTTTACTTTACGATTTTGATAAAACTCTCTCAACGAAAGATATGCAGGAATATTCCTTCATACCTAACATCGGTATGTCCGCCGGTGAGTTCTGGTCAAAAGCTAACGATCTTTCTGTGGAATTGAAGATGGACAGAATTCTTGCATATATGTATCTTATGATAAAGGAAGCTACAGCAAAGGGCGTTCCCATCAGAAGAGAAAACTTCGTCCAGCTCGGTCGTGATATTGAATTTTTCCCAGGTGTTACAACCTGGTTCGATAGAATAAACGCTTTCGGCAGAGAACATGGCGTTGAAATACAACATTATATAATATCTTCAGGACTTAAAGAAATTATTGAAGGCTCAAAAATATACAAGGAATTCAAAAAGATATATGCTTGCGAGTTCCATTACAACGAAAACGGTATTGCAGACTGGCCGTTGCTTGCTGTTAACTACACAGCAAAAACACAGTTCCCTTACAGAATAAACAAAGGGGTTCTCGATATTTCAAACGATAAGGATCTGAACAATCACGTTGCTGAGGATGACAGACCCGTACCTTTCAGAAATATGATTTATTTAGGTGACGGACTCACGGACGTTCCTTGCATGAAGCTTGTAAAGTCAAACGGCGGTCAGGCTATCGCAGTTTACACCAAGAGGAAAAACGTTGAAGATCTTCTCCGCTACAGCAGAGTAAACTATATCGCCCCTGCCAACTATGGTGCAAACGGTTATCTCGAAAGCTTGGTTAAAGAAATAATTGTTCAGATGGCATCTACTGATTTCCTCGTAAGAAAAAGCAAAAATCAGGTAAAGAGATTACCTGAAAGCGCAGAATAATCTTTTTCAAACATCAAGAGGAATATTTATGAAGAAATACAGCTTCAAAGAAGCCTTGCCCGTATGGGAAAAAGGTGAAGATAAATCCATGAACTACCATCTGGTTTTCAGAAGCATTATTGCGAAAAAGGAAAACGTTGTTGTTGCAGTAAGTGCATCAAATATGTATCAGATGTTCGTAAACGGTGTTATGGTAGAAGAAGGGCCTGCGAGAGCGGGACACGGATATTATCGTGTTGACGAAGTAAATATATCGAAATATCTCACAAAAGAAGAAAACGTTGTTGCATTTTTCGTTGCAGGATATTACGTTGAAAACTTTTATCTTATTAAACAGCCCTCTTTCTTCTGTTGCGAAATAATTGCAGATGGTGAAGTTATCGCTTCAACGGGAAAAAGAGGATTCGTTGCTAAATATAACGGTGAACGTATCCGCAAGGTAGCAAGATTTTCATATCAAAGAGCGTTTTCTGAATATTACGTGCTGAACGGTGAAAACCAAGACTTCATAATGAACGCGGATGCTCGTTTTAAAGAAGTTGTTCTCGAAGAAACAGAGAACAAAAGCTTTTTGACGAGAGGCGTTCCCTACCCCAAATATGACAGAGTTTCTGTTGACAAAGCCGTTACAAAAGGTACAATTTTATTCCGCAACGAACTCGCAAACACCGAAAGACACCCCATGTTAAACAGGTTCGTGACCCCTACATTCGACTGCGAGGGTTATGACTTGGATGACGTGGAGTTCATAAACTCTGACGAGGTTGAAAAAGGCATTTACACCAAAACCGAGGACGTAAACGCACCTTTTGAGCCTACAGCACTTGATTCTGACGAATACATAGTTTATAAATTCAAGTGCATCAACTGTGGTTTCATCAAATTGGAGGTTGAAGCGTCCGAGGATTGTCAGCTTCTTTGTGCCTTCGACGAGCTTGACGTTGACGGTGACGTTGATACGCAACGCTTGCCCTCAACCATTGCTTCTATTATTTGGAATTTTAAGGCAGGAAAATATACTCTTATTGCAAACGAGCCGTACATTGTTCATTACATGAAGCTTATCAACCGTTCTGCAGGAAAACTGAAGATAAACTATGCAGGAATGATTGAATACAAATTCCCACTTGATGTAAAGCCGTTAAACAGCGGAAACGAAAATCTTGATAAAATCTATCTTGCCGCTGTTGAAACCTTCAGACAGAACACTCTTGACATATACATGGACTGCGCGTCTCGCGAACGTGCAGGATGGCTTTGCGACAGCTTCTTCACATCGAGAGTTGAAAAGGCTTTGACTGGCAAATCCTTGGTAGAGAAGAACTTCCTTGAAAATTTCCTCATGCCCGAAAGCTTTAAATACATCGAAAAGGGTATGCTTCCTATGTGTTACCCTGCCGATTTCCCTTCGGGTGAGTTCATTCCCAACTGGGCAATGTGGTACGTTCTTGAATTAGAAGAATATTTCGGAAGAACAGGCGACAAAGAACTGGTAGATATGGCAAAGAAGAAGGTTTTTGAGCTTCTTCAATACTTTGAGGAGTTCGAAAACGAAGACGGACTTCTGGAAAAATTGAGAAACTGGATTTTCGTTGAATGGTCGCCCGCTAATGATTTCGTTCGTGACGTCAGCTATCCTACCAATATGCTTTACGCAAGAATGCTTGAAGCCGTAGGAAAGCTTTACGACAGCAAATATTTTGAAAAAGCAAAGAAGATAAAGGAAGTTATCAACAAACAATCCTTCTTTGACGGCTTCTACCATGACCACGCCATGAGAGAAGAGGACGGAACGCTCCGTGTGGTTAAGAAAGACATAACCGAAACCTGTCAATACTACGCTTTCTACATGGGATGTGCTACGAAAGAAACAAAACCAGAGCTTTTCAGAACCCTTATAGAAGATTTTGGTGCTAAACGTTCAAAAACGGGAAAATGGGCAGAAATTCATCCCTCAAACGTATTTATCGGGAACTATTTAAGACTCGATATTTTGTGCCGTGAAAAGCTTTATGACGAGATTTTAGTCGATGTGGAAGGGTTTTTCACTCATATGCAAGAACGTACAGGCACGCTTTGGGAACTTCTTACAACGGGCGGAACTTGTTGCCACGGGTTTGCATCTCACGTTATAGTTTGGCTACATACTATCTTTAATAAACCAGAGGCTTTTTGAAAACCAGGGGCTTTTTGAAAAAAGCCCCTGGACCCAAAAACTTCAATCGCTGTCGCATTAAATGATTATGATATACCGTATATCGAATCGTGAAGCGCATTAGCCGTCCGCAAGGACCCCCTGGACCCAAAAACTTTAATCGCTGTCGCATTAAGTGATTATGATATACCGTAAAGATGTGACTTTTAAATCGGCAAACATATCAGAGCGTATCAAATCGCGAAGCGCATTAGCCATCCGCAAGGTCCCCCTGGACCCAAAAACTTCAATCGCTATCGCATTAAGTGATTAAGATATACCGTATATCGAATCGTGAAGCGCATTAGCCGTCCGCAAGGACCCCCTGGAAGTCGGATCGTAG
>JAZOCZ010000137.1:0-1916 GCA_045596755.1 Eubacteriales bacterium
CAATATTTCCCATGAGCAACGTTTTCTTTTTCGTTGAAGCGAACTCACCCGTGTCGAAATAATCTGGGTTTGTTTTCGAAGCTTTCGCGGAAGATGTTGCCATCAGAACGGGAAGCTCTTCGTCCACGCTTGCGGTTCTCAAAGAATTCAGAACGTATTCCTTTGTATGATAGAACGTACCCAAAGTCAAAGTCCACGTCTGTTTTGGATCGCTGCCCACTTCGGATATTACCCCCGTATATTTGATGAGCATATAACCCACGTCAACAGGGAAGGAGAAGCCCACAACGGTGGGTTTTATCTGAATTGCCAATTTGAACGCAAATGAAGAAATGGAAGGAGCGAAAATTTTATCTTTCTTGAAAGCGTCAATGTTGTGGATTCTTATGCTGTCAAGAAGAACTTTGGAATTGTTGGAATCGGTGGATACATTTTCTATTTCCACGACAACGGGAACGGCTTTTGTCTTTTCGTAATCGAAATTTTCTGTTTCCCACGTGAACAACGTTTTGTATAAATTCTTTTCGGAGGAATAAAAGTCAATTACTTTTGTTTTGAGTTCGTTTCCGCTTGTATCTTTTATTGTGACTTTTGCTTTTCCTCCTTGCGGATCGGTTGCGCCGACAAGCTGGAAGGAAGCGGCTTTTGTGACTATTACAATTTTATCTCCCGCCTTTTGGGACAAAAGCAAAGTTCCGCCGTAGCAATAATTGAACATAGACTTCATTTGCGTCGGAGTTGTTGACCCGTCGGCTTTTGAAATGGATTCCGATTTATGCGTTTCCCAAGGGCCTGAAAACGTTGAAGTATATGCGGGATGCGCTTCGTCTGTCAAAAGACAATCAAGGTCGAATTCCATTTGAGACGGATTGTATAATTGCTTTCCAAGGGTGATGCTTGCGCTCACGTCTGCAGTTCCTGAAATCTCAAAGGACAAAAGACCAGATGCGCCAATACCCACACCAAGTGATAACGATAATGACGGTGCTAACGTAACTCCGCTGAAGGAAACGGCGTAGTGTATTTTTCCTTGCTCATCCACGTATTCCTTCACAATGGTACCGCCCAAAGAAATACTTGCCGCAACTTTGGTTGAAAAAGTGAAGTATATGATAGGAGCTGGCGTCAAGGGAACGATGGACGTAACGCCAACGCCTCCTGAAAAGGTAAATGCGAAGGAAGATATAACGTAACTATGAGTTAATTTATCGTAAGTGAAGGTTATTTTTGAATCAAAGGACAAAAATCCCGTTGCAGATTTCAAGGAGTTTGCTTTTGATAAAGCGTCTTTCAATCCTGCTTGCTGCGCTCCGTTTGCGTTTAATCCTGAAACGCTTGTTCCGCTTTGCTCATTCTGGAGCAAATCTCCGTAGCCTGTTGCGCCGATTTTTACACCGCAAACTATTTGCTCATCTCCAACGGTTATGTAAACACCGTTTCCCGCGAAGTATCTCGTTATCTTTGATCCCTTATCCTTACCCTTCATTTTGAGGACTTTGGAGAGGGAAGCAAAGAAACTGCTTGTGTCCATACCTACCTTGTAACCCCTCATGGAGAGCTGATGTCTGTTGTATGTATAAAAATCTTCCTGCTCCTCGAAATATTGGCTGTCAACCTGTTGCTCGTCTGCGTTGAGAGACACGGCGGGGAGAGGGTCCATAACAGATTTCATTTCCTGCGCGTCGATGGCGTATATTATCTCACTGCTTTCGGAGTCATCCGACGAGAAATTGTACATTTCTATTCCGATACCGTCAGCGCCTCTGAAAATCTGAGCGTAATAATCCGCTAAAGGATTGTTGGTTGAATCCACGGCATAGTTGTAATACGTGGGGATATACATTATGTATTCGTATTGAGTTGTATAATCCACAAGCTCAACAACGGGCATGAAACTTTCGTATTCTGTGGATTCG
>JAZOCZ010000138.1:0-39927 GCA_045596755.1 Eubacteriales bacterium
TTATCTTCTTCTGTCCAGTAGTCAACGCCACGAATGGGCGTGTAACCGTCATCACCTTTGGGTCCCTGTTCACCCCCTCCCTGCCCAGTGTTAAAATTTACTTTCACCCACTGACGATCATTTGACAGCCTGTACTTACTACCGCCGTTTTCCAGAACATACAATTCACTTCCTGTTTCCCATTTGGGATGATCGGCAGGATTCGGAATGTCCGCGGCAGTGTCTACCACAATTTCATAATAATGCATCTTTGTACCATCTTCCGCAAATCGTGAGAACCCAAGTTTTCTTTCATGAAAATTTGCCATATAATTTCCTCCATAGATTTATTTTTGTTTTCAACAGAATTATGCACCGCTGTTCAAAATTCTTTCAAGTGCAGAATCCGTGTCAACTTGACTTTGGTTTCTGATTCTTTCGAGTTTTTCCTCAATTTCTTCCTGCGTGAGGTTCGGGAAAATCCATCTTGTCAAATCGTCAACCTCTGCCGCACCTGCGTTATATGCTTCTACAAGTCTTGCCCACTGTGAATCAGAATCTTCAAATGCATCAAAGAAATCAAATGAAACGCTCCACAAGTCCTCGGCAACATTCAAGAACACAGCATCTGCCTTTAGAGTCATTTCCACGCCGTCCTTGATAGATGCGTGAACCTTGTTAATCAAAGCGATTGTGGATGCATTTGCACGCCTTATTTCCGTTGCGGTAACCGCTGTTCCGTTGTCATAAGGCGTGAGGAATCCTCTGTCTGTTCCGACCTGTTGCTCATACTGCCGCATATCATCCATTAACTTGCCTTGATATTCACTGTATCGGATAACAGGTGAGAAAATGTCAATGCTTGCACCAGAATCACCTGCACGGTGATTGATCGGGAACATTCCCTCAGGCATTTGCCATTCTTCAAGCCCGTCTTTCCCTCTGCCTTTCTTCATGACAAGCGGGTCTGCAAAAATCTTGCTTTCGCCGTGTGAAAATTCTGTTTCGATCATTTCCAAATCATGGAAAATCTTTTCTTCGATTTCTTCACATCCAAAGTTAAGCGGAACTCCATAAACCGCAGAAAGTCCACGGCTTGAAACAGGGGATTTAAAACGACCTACGCCGATATGATTTGCATTGCTGAATTGCCATACGCCCTCAAAGTCAAGCCAGTTTTCAAGGATAACCTTTTCATTTCTTTCATTTGTGGTGTACGTTTCGACCGTCAGCGTATCGCCCTCCAGAGTGTGACGGCGGTTTAGGAAAAACACCTTGTTTTCATTATCGACAAATTCATCAATCACGCCGATAATGTCTGTAATGTTCTCTCCGTCCATGTCAAGGATTCGCACACGGTCTTGACTGACATATCTGTGAAAAAGCTCCCCTGCATCCGTGTGAGATGGGAAAATCCAATAGTCGCCAGTTCCAAGCATTTCCGCTGTGATGTCAAACCGCTTTGCTTCAAGATCTTTGCACAACTCCTGCAACGGTTCAGCTTGTACGCTGTCGCTTTCCACGTCATACGTTGACTCTGTGTTCACAAGGTTGTTAAGTTTTGACACAAAGATTGCAAGAAAATTGATTCTCTTTGTATCTCTGTATTCCTGTGTTTTTTCTTTTGGGACTTCCTTAAACGCCTTGTTATACGCTGACTTCAAAGCATTCCAAAAAGCCCTCCAGAATGTCGCTATTTTTTGAAACAACTATAAATCACCGCCTTATTTTCTTTTCCATTTCTTTTCGGAAGAATCCCATGTAAAGCCTTGTTCCCTCATAAAACTTTGCGTTCCATAAGTTTTTCCAGAAACGCTTTTAACCTTTTCCCAGTTTATATTATTGCTCTTTAAATCAATTCTTTTTCCACTTGGTGATTGATTTGTAATACCTGCTGATATTTCATACTGTGCGTAGCTTGTTCTGCTGTTTTGTTGTCTATATCCAACTGCTTTCGCATAAGACAAAGTTAAATTTCCGTTCCCATCTGTTGTTGCTTCAAGCACAATTGAATCGTCACCGCCCCATGCTGACGAACCCGCTATTCTTTCGGCAAGCATTTTCTCTCCATTTTGTTTTATCGTTCCGTCTTTTGTATATCCTCTGTTTGCCACAATTCCGCTTGAACCGCCTCTACCACCCATAATCTGTATTTACCTCCAATTTATTTGTTTCTCCACATCAGCCATTTTTTGACGCCTCTTTTTTCGGCTTCCGTTGCGTTTTTCCCCGAAGGATAAGACACTCTCTTGACGGAATCTCCAAAGTTTATCCAAATTCCATCGCCTTGGTCTTCAATAGAAACTGTTTTTACATTTGGCATAGGATACTGTTTGTCTATTTCTTTAAAAATCGCAGAGCGTTGCTCACTGCTTCCCATAATCGCAACAGGCATTTTGCCTTGACTTGCCATAGATTTTATTTGACTTTTTATAGAACCAATACCGCTCTGTCCTCCTCTACCGCCCATCGACTAATACCTCCCTAAATTTTTCTTGGAATGATTTTATCCTAACTATATTCGCAATACATTCTTTCGGTATATCTCCGTGAAATATGACCGTTTCGGGTTGCAATCGGTCTAACATTTCATTCCAACCGTCAAGAAATAATGCTTTTGTTTCCTTGCTTCGTTGAGTGCCTACACTTGAAACTGCAACTGTCGCACCTTTTGGCGTTCCATCAAAACACCATTTGAAACTGTCCTTATCGCTCCACGCTATTGTGGGGATAACCTTGTAACCCATACTTTGCCATAACGCACCAAGCCAATGTTTGCGATAATGGTTGTATATCTGCAACGCTTTCGGGTAGTCGGTGTATAGGCTGAAATCTGGTGTCATTATTGAATGAAACTCGCCAATCAAATTTACATACGCCAACGGCTCACGCCATAGCCGTTCAAATTGGTAGTCATCAACAAAGAAATGCAATCCCTTTTCTTTCTTGTTCTTTGCTGACCTTGCATAATTAAAACCGACAAACTCGGTAGGCTCATACTTGTACGGCTCTAATATAGGCGTGTTGTATTCGCCCTCGGTATCGAACTGCATTATATTTAGATTTTCGCAAAATCGTGTTTCTCGGTAATTCATATCACACCTCTATATAATGCCAATATCCGCTTTCAGAATAGATGTTGCTGTCCCAAGTATCAATCTGCATTGTGCCGTCATCGAGGTAAACCGCTTCTTCGCTTTTCGGGTCGAATATCAACTCGCACAATTCGTCAATCAAATCCTCACATTCACCCTCTACAAACTTAACCTTTTGTGTCTTGAATAGTTTTGAGTAAAGGAAAACACGGTCTTGCAAAGGCGGTTTGTAGCATTTCCTCGCTCTGTATTTGGTGTTATCATTTATCGTGTTAATGATAACGTCAATGTGGTCACAATTTATGCATTCAATCCTTATGTCATATTTCATTTCCACATATTCGCAAAAATCTCTCACGAAACTCTCAACATCGTCCATTGACATTTTGTCAGCCTGTCTTTTTTCGGCTTTCAGCTTGTATTGTATTCCATCATATCCCCTGCCAGTGCAGGTCATGGCGTATGCGGAACCGTTGCCGCCAATATCGAAACCGACTTCAATATTTTGAAACCTTTTCGGAAGTTCGTCTGCTTTGATAATATGTGGTGTTTGATCGCTTGCAAAGTTCGGGAAAATAATTCCTTGTGCGGTCTTTCGCCGTCCGAGAATATCACGCTCATACCACACTGTTCCTTTTTGATATGTTTCAAGAGTTTTCCTTAATTTTTCATCATCAATAGACAAATTGTCCGCTATTGTGAAATGTCCGTAATTATAGCCGTAATTTCTATCCCTGCGTTGCTTCTCTTGGTGGAAGTCAAGCACATCGGTATAATACCAATGGCTCTCTGCTTTCGGGTTGAGGT
The DNA here is from genome assembly GCA_045596755.1 of Eubacteriales bacterium. Taxonomy (GTDB): domain Bacteria; phylum Bacillota; class Clostridia; order Oscillospirales; family CAG-382; genus SIG653. The sequence continues at coordinate 3,882 of JAZOCZ010000138.1, forward strand.
CGTGGAATATCTTTCGGTCAGAACTTGACAAAGTACGGTCGAAAACCTCTTGAATGAAATTCGGGTGGCACTCGTTAGCCTCTGTTACATAAGCCATTCCGTAGGTGTTACCCTTGATATACTTTTCGTCTCCGTCTTTCGCTCCACCCGATACAAGAATGATTTTCTCGCCCGTTTTTGTTTGAACAAACAATGCGGAACGGTCATTGTATTTTCCCTGCCTGCACTTTCCGTCAAAGAAATTCATCAAGCCGAATCCATCACAATCAACTATGTTAAGTTTTGCCGTTGTCTGTGATACCCCTGCAATCAAATGCAGCTTGTTTGGATGTGTTTGCAAAGCCATGCAAAAAGCAAGAACCTGTAAAACGTTCTTTCCTCCACGCTTTCCACCCTCTGCCACATTGTACCAACTTGTGCGTGTGCGGTGCAAATAGTCAACTTGATTTTTCGTAAATGGTGCAGGTGTGTTAATCATCTTCTGCCCCCTCAAAGTCGGATATATTTCTATTCGGTGCAGGGTTGTTAATCAGGTCTGCAAGACTCTGCATACCATCATTGAACGAATTGTCAGCGGTCTTTTCATCTTCCGCTTTATCTTTCCAATGGCACCAATTTTTCAATCCGAAAATGCTCATTGTCGCATTGTACTTTCCGAGCATACCGCCCGTCATTATGGTATCACTTTGTAAACGCTCAAAATCTTTTTTTATAGTGGGGAAGTATTCGTTCAAACTGTTGTATATAGTCTTTCGGTCAACCGCACTATAATGTTCTCCGAGCCATCTGCAAAAAGCGGATTGCGTTGGAACTTTCTCAAATCCACCATCAATAATTTCATTGCAAAAATCATTCCAAAGAGAAATAAGTTCTTCACCGCTTGAAAACTTTTTCGGTTGTCCTGCCACTATATCACCCCTATCAAACACAAAAGAGCCGACACTCAGCAAGTGTCAACTTTCTTGACTTTCGCATTGTATCAACTCTTTTCGATTTCTTTATTCTTTTGATGTTGCGTGCCAAAGTAGAACGCAATCACGGTGTTAAACAGCATCATGTACTGTTCAGGCGTAATCTTGCCAATGATTGACAAGTAAGCAAAAACGCCTGTCATCGTCAAAGTTACAATCGACTTCACATCGACAAGCTTTGAAAACTGTTTCTTCATCTTCATCACCTCGAATGCGGCAAAGCCACAGAGGGGGCTGCACAAATTCCCCTCTGTAACTACGCCTTCCCACAAAAAACATAGAAAGGAGGTATCATCCGCATTTTCATTATACCACAAAAGAAATATTTTGTCAAGTGCTTTGGGAAAATCTTTATTTTCTGTTTATATCTCTTTCAACTTCACGCCTTGCACAGTCAAGAAGATCATCCATCTTGCCCATTGATAACGCTTGATAGTAACCTGTCCTAAATTCCTTGTCAAGCACTTCAAATTCCTTTCTGTACGCTCCTCTGTATGGATTTTCAAACGTTTTTTTGTAAGCAGCTTTGTACTCATTCAAACATAACTTGATAACATTTCCTGCTAAATCGCACGCATTCTTTGTTAGAGCATTCGGGATCGGAATTTTCCTGCCCGAACATTCTTTCGAGTTGCATTTGTCGCATACCGTTTCAGGCAATGACGGTTCACCGCATATAATACAAGTACCTGTCAATTCCTGCTTGACAAAATCATATTGCATTTGTAATGCCTCCTAATTTGCATTTAAATGCACTGTATGGCGTTTTTCAATTTAGGGTATAGTTTTACCGCCTAATGCTCAAAAACGCCGTGTGCGTTAATCTGGGCTGTCATTCAAGCGGTTTTTTGAATAACTTTTCGTAAACAAACGCTATCGCTTTGAATGTGAGCATACCTGTTACAGAAAACACAAATGTACCCGCCATTGCTACAAGTATTCCAATTACAACGTCAAACATAAACTCCATCATTCTGTTTTCTCCTCCACGGGCGGTTTGGGAAGGAGCATCCAGTGGGTGATTTTCACATCGGTATTAACTTCATTGTTTATTTTGCAAAAAAATGCATGTCCCGTGAACCATCTGTAATTATCGTATGCTGCGTATGCAGTAAACACTTCTTCCTTGTCGTTCCGATTTGCACAAACAAGCACTTCAACACCTTTTTCCGGCATTCTCTCACTACAAGGAATCCACCCACGATTGCCGTTCAGTTCATCGTCATACTCCGCAATCTGTCTTCGTTCGCCCCAGTGCTCATCAAGCAATTCGGCGATCCGTTCGGGCGTGTAGCCTGTTTTTCTGTACGCCTTCAACTCTTCGTAGCATTGTACAGCTGCGATCATTTCTTCGGGTGTCATTTCAACTTTTACTTTCATGTTCATTCTCCTTTCAAAAGTTCAACAAAAGCACCAAGTGCCAATGCCTTTGCAACAACGCTACTTTTTCGTGCTTTGAAATCAGGACATGAATTGTGCAAATTTTCGTCCGTTACTGTACAGGCTGTATTGTGTTTCTTGCACAGAATGCTTTCTTCCAAAGATTGTGAACCTCTTGTTATTGCAAAATGTTCGCAGCATTTGCAGTATTTCTTATCCATTTTTAATCTTCCTTTCCCTCGCCTGACTCTGCAGCCAGTGCATCAGCATTTCTGTTTCGGTCATTGTTCATTTTTTCCTCTTGTTTTTTATACTTGTGCATCCTGTTTCCTTTACACCAATCGCACCCGCCATGATTCCTGCAGGTGCGGTCAATCAGCTTGCTTCCTTTATACGGTTTCCGGTGTTCCTTGCCGTGCTGAATTGCTTTGTCAAGTGACATTTTATGTATCCTCCTTTCCGTCCATCTTTGCAATTCTATAACCCTTGCATTTTCTCCCTCGGCGGTAGCAAGAAGAAATAGAACACTTGACTACACCCACATACTCGCACGCTTCTTTTTCAGAATTGAAAAGCAAAACCTCATCGTCCTTAATGAGCATATATTTTGTCTTTCTCAATTCGTGTAGCTGTTCAATGTTCTGTGGCTTTCGTCTGTGAATATCACGGATATTTTCTGAATATGGGATAAAGCAACAGGTAGCTTTGCTGTACACTCTGTTACCTTTAATTTTAGTGTCTTTATCAAGGCAATATCCCGTTTTGGTCAGCCAATCATTGTACCCATCCAGCTTTTTAATATCCTTTGCAAAGCAAGATAGAATTTTCCACCTTTCACACACTTCGCAATCTTTATAAGAACGACCCCTTAACCTTTCCTGCTGTTCAGTGTCGTAACATCTACGAAGCATTTGAAACCAAAGGTCATATACTCTTTTATCGCAATTTGGCATATCGTTGATACCGCCATACTTATTCATTCATACCACCTCGCATATCGGCACCGCAGTTCGGGCAATACGGGAAATCAAACTCAAACGCTTTGTTTTTGTATCCATACTGCAAGCAATTTGAACATTTCTTTATTCTCTGCATATTTCCCCATACGTTTTCTTTTGTTTCATGAATCCAATGTGCGTGAATTACAGGTTCGGCTTCGATGGTGGGAGACGATTCGATTTCGTCAACGGAAACCGCACGATAAGGAACAGCATACACGCTTGGTGCTACAAGCTCTGATTTGCTTTTCAACGCATCCGCATCAATCAACCTCAGTTCTTCATTCGTCTTTGCCATTTGTCATCCTCCTCCAATATTCGCATTCTTCGCAATTGTCTTTCTTGCATCTCCAGCAAGGATCTTTTTCTGCCCCTGTGTTAATGCAGCCAATCACAAACAAAACAGCAAGCAATACCACAATCAAAATTTTCATCAGATTTTCTCCCATTCATTCATCAAATCAATCTTTCTTTCCATCTCTCTGCGGTTAAGCATGATTCTCAAAGCCTGTTCCTGTTTATTCTTGATTCCCCAACTTTCAATCTGCATTTCAGCTTCTTTTGAATGCAATTCAAGTTCATATCCAAGCCACAAAGCAACAAATGCAACCAACACTGAAACCGAAAAGCAGAAGCTGTCTGGGTTGCCAGTGAAGAGGAAGTGTATGGAAGAACCGACAAGCAAAACACCACACAAAATCATCATGACTTTCATCACTCGCTCACCTCCGCACCTTTCGGCAAATAATCTTCTTCGAGTTGCTTTCTCGCTGTCGCTGCAAGTTGCACCGCTTCAATAGCAAGATTTTCAGCACTAATGGCAACCGCCATAGCCTGATAATTCGCAACCTTTTCGTTGTTCACTCTAATCATTCTCCACATTCTGTCAAATGCGTCCCGAACGTTCCGCAGTTCCTCTTCCACTTCTTGAAGTTCCTCAAACATCACTCCATACTTTTCGTGGAAAGATGCATACAACCCATATACATCCTCTGCGTGTGCCCTTTCCTTTTCAACTGCGTTTCTGATTTCTTCACGAATTACATTCATTTCATACCATCCTTTCATTTTGTGTGCGGCATCTCCGTGTATTTCTTACTGTTCATAACCGAATTTATAAAAACGATCTCTTGTACCTTCCCCATAACGACATTTTGCTTCTCCCCTAAAATATCCCTTTTCTTTTCTCTCGTCATAAGCTGCAACAAGCTCGTCATTGTGATACCAGCCGAATCTCTTGTAGTCATCGCTGTGCTTCATTTCAAGGCTGCTCAAGTCAAAACCTACGCTCTGCAATCCAGCCATAAAGCCGTCAACTTTCCATGCCTTAATTGTTGTCTTGTTCATACTTTACTCCTTTTCGTGTGTGCCTTTCGGCTTTTGTGTTTTCATTATGTACTAAGTATAACACATATTTTCTAATTTGTCAATACATATTTTAACATTTATTGACATTCTACCTATTGCACAAATATAAATCTGATAATTATACACTTTGCACAAATACGTTTTCAAGGCGTGCCATCGTTACAGAATTTTGGTGGAGATCATGCAGAACAGCAGTGTTTATTACTTCTCCCTTTTTGCCATACTCCACCATAATCGCCCGTGGATAGTATTTAATTCCCCTGTGTTCCACAATGCATTCCTCAATAGGTTCTTGTGGCAACTTTTCAAAGCTGTCTGTAAAAACTGCTGCTTTCTGTGCCAATACGAAAAATTCTTTTCTTTCCATCACATTTTCCTCATTTATATACAAATTATTGATTTTGTTACTAACATTGCATTTTTGTTAGTAACACCGATTTGCCCGATATATAGCGGTTTTTCTTGATTCTGTTACTAATGTTACTAAGTTTCCTATAAATTACTTTTTATTTAAATAAATATACAAATTTAACGCTGAAACTCTTTACCCTTAGTAACATAGTAACAACAACAACAAAATCATCATTTATTTAGTAATATAGGGATTTTTTGGTGTTACTAACTTTGTTACTAACTGTTACTAACATTATTTTTAAGGCAAGTCAGTAACATCTGGAGCAGGGCAATTTTCGATTTTTGACTCGTTTGTCCTGTGCCAAAAACGCTGCAATCCGTACTTGTCAGAACGACTCGGTTTGTCATCACGCACCCACCCGCTAAAGGTCTGCAAAATCAATGCAATTTCATTGCTTTCTTTTCTTGTGGGCTTCGTGAACGGATTATCAAGAGCATTCCTCCAAAGTTCCAAAATGCACACAGCATCTTTGTTTCGGATGTAATCCTCGATCATGCCTACACGGTAATCATCCTCAACAGCTTGCCCCTGCATCTTTCTGATATCTTCAATCAAATTTCTGTCCGCATACGGTTGCAATTCACCCTTGTCATACAAATACTTTGCTTCTGCCCATGTTTGGATTATATCTTTTTGTATTTCTTCTTTGCAGTCGTGCAAGTCATAACCGCTTGAATTTACCTTTACTGGATACCAGCGGCGGTTTCCTGTTTTGTCGGTAAGGAACTGTTCTTTGTTAGTTGTACCGATAAAAACACATTGCCGTTTGTGGTCTGTAGTTCTTCGGTCAAACGGTCTGCGATATCTGTCCACAAGCTTTGTAATGTACGACTTAACAGCTTCAACCTCTTTCGATTTTGTAACCGCCAAAAGTTCAGCGATTTCGCAAATCCACGCACCCTCAATGGCTTCAATTCCTTTTTGCCCCTCAATTTCTGTAACTTCTGTGAAGAAATCGTCCTTAATTGCAAGCCATCTTGCAAAGGTGCTCTTGCCCTCTCCCTGCTTTGTTCCGATCAGAACTGCAACATCATCAAATTTACATCCTGGATTGTAAAGCCTATGGATTCCACCCGCAAAAACAAGCCGTGTGACTTCTCGAATATACGGAGTATCTTCACATTTTAGCCATTTTATGAACAATTCATGAATCCTGCTTACACCATCCCATTGAACAGCTTCAATCGTCTGCTTTATCGGATGGTATTCACGCTCTGCAAACAAAATTCTCAAAGCATCATCAAGCTTTTCACGGCTATGGATTTTATACTTTTGTTCGATGTAGAATCTTGCCTTGCTATCGTCTTTGTCCTGCCAACGCTCCAATTTTCCATTAACAACATGTTCTGGAGAATATGACAACTGATTGAACCTAAGACTTTCAAACGTCTTGTCATGTCGCAGGATCATCAGAAAGTTATCAATCGTTGCCATCGGCTTTCCTTGCCCGTCAAAAGTCAGTGGTATTTCCGCATTGTCTTTTGCGTGCTGTCTTGTATACGCATCTGACAACTCTTTATCAGCCTTTTCAAACGCCTTAAACATCCGCTTGATTTGGTTTTTCAAATCCCTGTCAGCATTAAGTTGCACAAGCCTTGCAAAGTACACCGCTTTCAGCTGTTCCCTCACTTCCTCTGGTTCTGATTGAATAGCGAATACATTTTCAGAACGCAAAAGGTCTGGAATCTGCATCAATTGAATTGTTTCTTCCGTCATTTGTCAACTCTCCTTGCATTTGCCGTATCTACCAAATATTCTTGGTATGACAATTTTTGTAATGCTTCAACAAAAAGTGGATGAAGCTCTTCAAACTCATTTTTTGGAGCATAAACACGCTTGTTTCTTTCCAATTCTGCCCATCGTTTGAAAGCACTCCAGAAATCATCCTCAAACTTTTGACGTTCCCTTTCTTCACGCTGTTTCTTTGCTTGCATCATTTTCTGCTGATAGCGTGATTTCCTAAGTTCTTCAAACGTGTGATCTCCATATACTCCAAGACAAAAATCAGAGTCAATTTTCCGCAAAGATTCTTTGAAATCCAATTCAAAAAGCTCGGAAACAAAAGAAATCACATCGCCATTCATGCCACAACCAAAGCAATTGAAGGATGTTTCATATACTTTCATGGACGGGGTCTTTTCTTGATGAAAGGGACAACAAACAAAGCCGTTCCTGTTTATGCTGTACCCATACTTTTCGATAACATCACGCATTGTAAGCCGTGATTTTATTTCTTGCACTGCATCAATTCTCATATCATCCACCTATTTCGGGGTATAAAAAAACCTTACATCTTTCAAGGGTAGTAGCAGTACCCCCGAAAAACATAAGGCTTTCCGAGTTGTTGTCGTGTTGTAGAACTGTTATCAGCCTGCTACTCCGACAACAACTCTTTGCTCTTTAATTATACCATATAACGCCGATTTTGTCAAGTGCTTTTCTTGGACTTGCACCCAAACATTTCATGGCATACACCGCCATGATATTTGCACATCGGGACAAGTAAGCCGTTAAACTCTGGGCATACTTTCAATACTTCGTCACACATCATCTGCACGACTTTTCTTGTATCCTCAGCCGCCGTTTTGCACAAACGTTTGTTTGCAATAATCATTAGTTCCTCCGCTCCCATGTACCAAATCATTCTGACTGGTTCATCCTGCGGTGCTTTGGTGCGGTCGTAGTCGCTCTGCCTGTCGTTTCTTTGCGACTTCACAAAGGGCTGTGCGTGGATGTGCCGCACAAGATGCACGCTAACCCAATAAGGGATTTCCATTTCAAACGCAAACGGAAGAACCCTGATCGGGGAATGCCTTGCTTCAAGAATGTCATGTTTCCATTCTTGTGTAGGTTCTGCGGTTGTTTCCTTTCCGACTGTAACCAATGCACACCGCTTGCACAGAATCCAATCTTCTTTTGATGGGTATTTAATCAGCTCTACTTTCATATCTTTAACTTCCTTTGCAAAGCCTTGATTCTTCTTTCGTATTCCTCGGGCGTTTTCGCTGTTCGTGCTATTTCTGCCTTGATACGTTCATATACCTGTTGTTTGCTCATGGTCTGTACCATCCAATCAACGCGTCGTCCTCGTAAATGAGCCTGATTTGGTCGAACTCAATGTAATACTTGTGTTCGTCAACAATGATTTTCTCTGTTTTCATTTATTTCCCCTCCATCAATCACATTCATAATTATTTAATATTTCAATTATTTTCTTTGCCGTGCTTCTTTTGTCGCAAAAAATAAACTCTACTCCATATGCAATGTGAACCCTGTATATTTCGTTTGCAAGGTTTCTTCCGTTTACGCCGCTGTACTTATCTGTCCATTTGGAAACATCTTCTATTGACTTTATTTGCCCTCCGTGTTCCACAAGAACAAACAATTTTATTCCTTGTTGTCTCGCTCTTCGAACTTCTTTCCAAAATCTGCTGTGATCTTTTGCATTCATAAGATTTTTGCATAGTTCTTGCAAGTTTCTTTTTCTGTCGACGCTGACATAGGGTTTTCCTTTAATTTGATAATCCCCTACATCAAGTTTCTTTACTTCATATTCGTTCCCATATTTTTCAAAATAGGATTTTATATGATTGTTTTTCTTTTCCCTTGAATCAAATATATACGTTATCATATACGCCACCTTTCAAGAAATCAAAACGGAACTTCCCCTACATCTCCAACATCTTCAAAATCAGAACCCAAATTTACAGTAGGTGCATTTGTGGTTTCATTGTTTTGAGAATTTTCATTTTGATTTCTTTTGCCGCAAAAATCAATGGTGGTTGCATTTAACGTCCATGAAATTCTATTGTTCCCTTCCTTGTCTTTCCATTTTTCGCTTTGCATTTCGCCAGATACTATGATTTCTTTTCCCTTGTGGAAATACTTTGACACCATATCCGCAAGACCTCTCCAACATACAACGTTAAAGAAATCAGTCTGAGTTTCTTCCCCGCTTTTGTGAGAACGATCTACCGCAACAGTCAATTTGCAGATAGATACGCCGCTTTGAGTCTGTTTAAATTCTGGGTCTGCTGTCAATCTTCCATGGATTGTAATATAATTTAACATATTTATTCTCCCTTCAATGCATCAGTCAATTCAGAAGCTACCTTTTCCGATTCGAACCAATCTGCAATTTTGCTTTCGCCCTGCTTGATAGCATTATAAATACCGATATAGTCCGTGAAATCGTCAATTGTCATAGTGTCAACTTTTCGCTTCAGTCGTGTTTCGATCTGTTCTTGCGTAACGCCGATTTTGCCAAAAGCAACGATCATTCTTTTAACACGGTCAATCAAAGGTTCTGAATTGTTTCCTGCAAGCGTTTTTTTACATTCTGCAATAGCCATATCAACAAGGTCTGTTGGAAGGATTGCAAGAATACGACTTCTCAATCTTCTTGCTCCCATATTAGCATTGATTTCATAAATATCTCTCTGCGATGTAAGCAAAACAGATTTGCCTTTTACTTCTCTTATGTGCGGATTTGTGAAATTCTGCACGCTCTGTGCATTTGTTTCCAAATCCCATGCATAGGCTTGCATTTCGCTCTTTCCTTCATCCTGCGAAAGCTCCTTGATTCCATAGTCGATATTGCCCCAGCACCTTGCCAGTTCTTCTGCAAATCGGATAGTGGGACCGCTTACAACACTTCCACCTCTGCTGTACGAATAGAACGCTTTTTCTGCAATTCCACGCCTTTGACAAGCCTGTGCAACACGGTTATAAGCTTGCACCTCATCACGAGGGAAACGCTTTGCAATAACCAATTTCCCCTGTGCTTCCGCAATCGCTCTACTTGCTTCAATTGCAATCGTACCTTGATTGATGTTGTCGAGTTGTGCCATAACACCAGAATTCATGTTAGGCATATTTGGCATTTGCTTTTCTTGTGCAACAATTACATTGTTTTCCATTGTTTTCCTCCTTACTCTATTTCCTTTGCAAGATATGCAGGAAGTGCTAAATTATTAATCTGATTGAACTTTCCAAGATATCCGTACCAGTTATTTGTTTGTTTGCAATCGTGGTATATTCCAATCAATTCACGGAATATGTCATATCCTCGTCTTATAAGAAGCTTGTCCGCTTGCAAAATGTTGATTGAATATGGTGGCTTCTTTTCAATAGCCACAAAAACAAACAAAGGTTCTTTCCCTGTGTTTTGTTTTACCCCTTCTCTGTACATTGCAGATTGGAAATCATATCCATACTTTATAGCAGACCGAATAAACGCTTCTGTTTCTGCACATTCTGTTGTTTTTAAATCGACAATCACAAGATTATCAACTATTTTTGTGATAACATCTACTCTGCATTTGCACTCTTCGCCCGTCATTTCATCCACCCAAAAGAACGGCTTTTCCTTTTCGCCTTTTAGTAGCTTCTTTACAAATTCGTTTTTGCTCAACGCATCGCACATAGCCGTTGCCTGTTCGACCATATCAAACGATACAATGGTTTTCCCATCTGCGTGTGTTTCAAATTCTGCAAACGCTTCTTTCCCTGATTTTGTCCGTCTGTCAACGTTCGGCATAACTGCGAACTGTTCCCATACTGTTTTTGGTTGTAATGCCATAGCATGAAATAACTGTCCAAAAACCAAAGAAGGTGTTGGCTGTTCTGGGTTTTCTTTGTAATACTTGAATTTTTCTGGGCTTTCCGAAATCTTGAAAAGTTCAGAACGGCTAATTGCAGGATGATTCCTATACTCTTTTTCAGTCATTTTCTTTTACCCTTAAAACGATTCTCCCTCATAAATGATGTTCAGCAAGTCTTTTTCGGCTCTTGTGAAGTTGTTCAGCATAATTGCCTCAAACTTTCTTTGAGTCATGCCCTTGCAATCGTCGCAATATTCTTCGCCTGCATCGTGGTCGTAAGTATAGCAGATTTTGCAAGGTTCAACTTCATCGTAGTGACCTTTGCAAACAGGGCAGCCGTCCATTTCCTCTCCATGCGGTTCTCTCCATGTGCTTTCTTCGCCCTGTTCAAAAACGTGTCCGCATTCGCCGCATCTGTACATAGTCATTGTTAATCCTCCTTAATCACTTCGCAGATATAAGCAGGATAACTTCTGCCGTTTCCATACCAACATTCAAAATCGGGCTTGTAAAGCCAATCACCATACACTTCATATGGCTCAATTTCCTTGATGGTCGGCGTAATCTTCATTACACCCCTGAACGCCTTGTATCCTTCAACGTTAATCATTTCTTTCCCTCCATTTTCTTTTCCAGTTCGTCCAGAGCATCGGAAATCCTCTTTTCCCTCGCTCTGTGCATCCTGTGTGTGTTGTTCTCAATGCGTGAGATTTGAGATGTTGACATTCTTCCAAGCTCAAACCCAAGTTCCGTTTGTGTAAGATTGTACTTTGCTCTGATTTCAATGCACCTTTCGGCAAGATTCATTAAATCACCACCTTTCAAAATATATGGTTGCCCGAGTGGGATTCGAACCCACGATTCACAGAGTCAAAGTCCGTTGCCTTACCGCTTGGCTATCGGGCAATGTGTGGGCTGCATTTAACAGCCCTTTGTTTAACTTAATTTCTGATACCGATGCAATACATGTCGGTGTCATATCCCCAACCATCGTTAGCCGCTTCAAAAGCCGCAACTGCTTCTTCATAACTTTCAAATTCTTCAACAATTTCTGTGTTGTTTTCTTCATCCATCAGTACGTCATCCCAATTATTGTACTTCTCTGCTGCTTCATCTGTGATTTTCTCAATTACATAAGTTCTCATAATTACCAACCTTTCATTATACGTGCTTTTCAGCGGTTTCTTGTGTTATTGTAATTACATTATAACACATATTTTCCAGTTTGTCAACACTTTTACACTAAAAATAATGCACAAATTTTCCTGTTTGTTTTGCACAAATTATACAAAAAGACCGCCTTATAAAAGACGGTCAATTTTTATCTGTTCAGTTTTTCGATCATGCGGCGGTAAATTTTTCTTTCTGCATCGTTCTGCGTACTTGAATACACAGCACGGCAAAATTCTGAAATCTCCACGCATAATTTTTGCAGATTTTCGGCTGTGTGGTCTTGTTTGTACTTGTGGAGTGCAGGGAAAATGTCAATAGCCTCCTTGTATTCTCTTGTTATTTGCACAGGCTTTACATTTTCGTCATACTTATCCATGTACACCAGACCGTCACCATCCTTTATGCTCTTTCCAACTTCCTCATGCAGTCTTTGAGGATTTCTCGCTCGTTTGGGTCTGCATCCTCCATCATAGAACCAAGTTTATTCATCATGTGGTCTTTGGCATCGTCACGGCTGTAACCTCTGCCGCCGCCATGTCCACCTCTTTCATAGGAAGAACCGCCACGATATGAGCTTTCCTCAGAATAATCACCATAGGATGAACCGCCTTCATAAGAGCCGCCATCGCTTGAATATCTGCCCATGCTGTCACGGCGTGCATTTCTCCCACGCCCTCTGCGTTCGCTGTACATCATTTCGTCATCGTAGGAAGAACCGCCCTCATAAGAAGAACGACCACGACCACGACCTCTACCGCCTCTTGCTTCGGAATACCCTTCCTTTTCCTCTTCAAGCATTTCAATCTTGTCGAGGTTCTTGACTGTGTCGGTAAGTTTCCAGATCATTTCAAGGTCAGAACCTGTAATTTTGGTTTTCATAGCGTATTCGTCAAGTTCCTTGCAAAGCATCTTTTTGATTTTTTCGATATACTCCATAAATATACCTCCCTTATGCTACACGGTCAAAGATGATGTTAGAATTTGTAACATCAATTGCCGATGTGGGGCTTGCATTCTCCACGGAAACTGTCACACAGCAACTGCAGGGAATGTCAATGAATGTCGTGACAGAGACGTTGAAGAAGTCTCCGATTGCCGCAGGTGTTACTGTAGCAGTCGCATTTCCAAGCGTTTCGCCGTTAATTGTAAGTGCTACGGAAATCGGTTCGAGTATTCCGCCATCGTCTGCCGCACTTACGGCAATATTGCCGTTAAAAGTCACCCTGTAAACCGCCTTGCAACCGTTTGAAGCACCTTTAAGAAAAAAGATACCGCTGTCATCACGATGTGAAATAAAGCCTTTTCTGCACGCTCTGCAACCATTGGTAAAAATAACATTTTCGTCAACGGCTACCGTTTGCAAATCTGTTCTGCTGTATTCTGCTGCCATAAAATCAATCCTTTCACAAAAAATCAAAGCGGCAAAGTTTGCACCTTACCGCTTTTAAACATTATCAACTATTTCCATTGTGGAAACTGTTGAACATTCGCAAGGTGCGAAAGTAGTTAATGATATTAGATTAGTAAGAACCGCAACCGCAGCCGCCGCTTGCATAGTTCACAGTTCCGCAACAATTTGTCGGGAATGTAACCTGCTGAGGGGGCTGTACAATATATGCAGGTTCAGGGCACTTATCGCCCAGACGTGCAATAAGATATTCGTTCTGCTTCGCTTGAGAAGCGGCAAGACGGAGAGCCATATTCTCATCACGGAGAGTCTGTGTCTTTTCTGCTGCAAGGTAATCAATAATTCTATCGCCTACCTTGTCAATTGCTTGCAGAGTGTTGCAGTTGTATGCCTGTGCATCAAAGCGGTTCTGCATATTAGCCTTTTCAAGGTCGCAGCAGCAGTCGGAAATCTGCTTGGAAATCGTCCAAGAATTTCTCTCATTGCCGTATGCAACGTCCTTGATACCGCCCTTAATATCGCAGCAACACTGTGCCTGCTGATAACCGAGGTTAGCAATAGAACTGTTGATACCGCTGAAGCCCTGACAAAGTGTCTGCTGAACGCCTGCAAATCCATTGAGCATATTAGTGTTCTGTGCGTAGAAGCCATCACAAAGACCGTTATTTACGCCGTCAAGCTTTCTTTCGATTGTGGCAAAATCGGTTGCGAGGACATAGTTTTCACCTACACCGCCGCCAGAACCATAACCGCCAAAGCCGCCGCCGAAGCCTCTGCCATTACCACCCCAGCCGAACAGGAGAAGAATTACGATCCATGCCCAGTCATTGCCGAAAAGACCGTTATTGCCGTAACCGCCGCCGTTTGTGGAATCTCTGCCAACTGCATAGCCAGTTGCGAAACCGTCATTTTCCATCATAGATATATCATCCTTTCAAATCTTGATTATATGCTGAATCAAGCCGTACGCTCTTGATTGTAGCCGTTAATTATCGCCCATCATTTGCACCACTTGCTGTGCAATTTGGGAAAATCTGTTGAAATCTGCTTGTGACATTTGCCCAGACTGCAAAAGCCTTTCGACTTCCTGTCGAGGATTGCCTGAAAACTGTCTGCGGAATTCTCGTGCTTGCTGTGCGATTTGTTCAAGCGGATTCATCTGCATATTGCCACCCATTGCGTTATAAAGATTATTAGCCATTGTTTTCATCCTCCATTTTCGCCGATTTCGTCAGTTTTGCTTTCGGTTTTGCTTTCAGCTCTTCTAATTCCGCTCTGAGGGCTTCCAGATTGCTCTGTAACGCCTTGAATTCCTCTTTGCTTACAAACTTACTGCCACATTGGCAAACGTGCTCTGCGTGCGTTTTAGTGGCATTCTCGGCGGTTCTTTCCGTATAGTCCAAAATACGGATAGACGGAACACCTTGCATATTTACAGATTTGATGTATACAGTATCTTTGTTTTTGTCCCAGAGTGTCACGCTGTTATTGGGAGCGACTGGAAAACTTTGTGCTTCAATTTCCGAAAGCACCCAAATCATGTCGTTATACGGTTGATTCATAGGCATTTGAATCGGGCTTGTCTGCATCTGCTGTGGTTGCTGCATTGGCATCTGCTGTGCACTCTGCATTTCCTGCGGTATTGACGGATTATAATATCCTGTCGGTCTTTGATACGGTGCATAATACGGATTATAAGCCATTATTGATCATCCTTTCGGTAAAAATATATCGGGGTTTCGTCACTGGAATCCCATGTGTCATAAATCACACTGTCAACAACTGCAACGGCATGGGAACCCGTTCCGATAACAAAAACACCCTGCGGATACTCACCGCAAAAGTCTTGTATTGTGTAACATTCAAGGCATTCGGCGGTTATCAAATGTCGTGAAAATCCTTGCGTTTTTAGGTAACTGTCCCAAACACGATTACTTGACGGCAAATCTCCCATAATGTACCCAAGCAAGCACAATTCAATGTATGTTTCTTCCCACGTTTCACCGGTTGCCTTTGACAACGCCCTAATAACGCAGTCTCCTACACGCTTAGAATGTGGGTTCGGGTTGTAATGACTATACATCAAGAATCACGTGCCCGTCTTTTATGAGTTCCGTAATTGTGAGATAGACTGTCAGAAAGTCAAGAGTTTTCAGCTTCGGATTTGATTTGATGTATTCCGATACATTACTCATACTATCACCTCTTGACTTAAATATAACAAAAAATCACCACCTTTGGAAGTGCCAAAAAGTGGTGAAAATGTGTTCTTTTTATTTCATAAGTGCTTAAAAAGCTTTCCTTGTTCTTTGTATACAATCCTTTTCAGTCGGTCGGAAGAAAGATTGAATTCTGCTTCAAGCTCTCCATATGTCAAACCATCAAGCAAACGCCTTTTCAAAATCTTTCTATCACGCTCTGAAAATATCCATTCATCAATCAGGTGTTCCCATTCTGTCCGAGATCTCCCCGCGTCATCCATAGGCATCAACCTCCTACCTTGCCTGTACCGTTACAAACACGGCAAGCTCTTTTCTTGCCACGCTTCTTTTTGCGTACATATCTAACGACTTTAGTCGTTGTTGTGATTTTCTGTTTCGCCATAGAAATCGCCTCCAATAAACTGATTGTATCCATCCTCTGCATCTTGCTCTACAGTTTGAGTAGTGGTTATTTCCGCTCGTTCAAACTGCTGAGAGTGCCAAAGCCACAAAGCATTGGAAGCAACCAACAGCATGACAAGAATGATGATCAATGCCCAAAGCCTCTTAAAATTTCTTTCGTTTCTTTCCATTGCTGATTCATACACAATGTACTGCACTGTGCACATTGTTTCGCTTTTTTTACATTCGTTGCAATTACTGTCCATTACATCACCTCAAAATCAATTCAAAAATAGCTGTTATCAGTGATCCGATGCTTGTCGATGCAACCACCCACACAAGCTTCTTGATTACTGCAAAATCGTGCTGAATGATTTCAATTCTTTTATCATCCTTTGCAAAACTGCTATTGATTCTTGATTGTGCATTGTCACAATCTCCTTTCAGCACATATCTGTCGTCAAAAACCTCTTTCAGTTCTTGTACATCCTCATGCGAAATACCCATTTCACACCTCCTATGCCTTAACAGCCCACGAGCCGTTAGAAAGATAGTCGATACCGTCAATGTCGAGTGTGGCGTTGTCGTTTGTGTACTGCGTGTACGTCAACATGGATACTGTCGGTGTGTAAGCACCGTCAGCGGTGGAAACCAAAAACGGTGTCAAGACCGTTTTGGGGTCGGAGTAGGTGCGTTTTGTAAAGCTTGTCGGAGTACTTGCAACGGATTCAGGGGATATTGCATATATATCGGAGTTACTTTGTCCAAAATTATAAATAACAGTGGTTTTATCGTCACTGTTTTTACAAATCGTAACGGTAATTTTGCCGGTCTCATAGTTAGACAAACAAATACCGCCATCGCAGGCATATGCGTATCTCCAAGCAGTGGCAAGGCTGCTAATTGCTTCTGATGATGCGGTAAGATACACGCCGTAACTGTTTGTGATGGTAAGTCTTGCAGGATCACAGTCCAGCGTCAAAAATGCCAGATCACCGATTTTGCAAGTGATGGTAGTACCTGATAGCTCCACACTGTCAAAATAGGTAGGGACTGCGTGTGTCTGCATGAAAGCTGCAAGCATACCGGCTGTTTCGGCGGCTGACGTGCTGTAGATGTGTTCTTTTGTCATTCGGTTTCCTCCTTCAGTTCGGCGGTGTGGACTGTACTGCTTACTGCACCTGTGATCTTTAATGCGGCGGTTGTGAGGGTATGTCCCCCCGCGTTGCTCAGAGATACACTGCCCAGATACAGCGTTAAATCATTGCCACTTGCCACAAGATATACGGTTTCATCATCCTTGCTTTCAATGGCATTAAATTCAGACTGTGACATAACTTTTATTTCTGCAACGCCAGTTCCTTTTACCGCACCATTGTTCAGTTTTTCGAGGTTTCTTTTGTATACTTCGATGTCATAGTAGTCGTCCTGATTCGGTTTTTCCAGAGCGAAACGCCCTGTATACTCTGTCACAAGCACCCCTCCTAATCCATAATAAGATAATCAACTGCATAACGATTTCCGCTTTTGATTCCGTTTCCCTGAAGCTTAAACATAATTACATTATCATCCACATTTATTTCGGGAATCGCCATAGCAATGTCAGAAATTGAAATTTGCTCCTTAGCATCTCTAACGGTTGTGAAAACTTTTGGTTTGGCACTGCTAAAAGGCACATCATAAACAAATTCATATCCAAATCCGTCCATACTTGCTGTTATCTCAACTGTGCCTGTAATCATGTTTGTAACACGTCTGAAAACAGCCTCCATCTGTTCGCCAGAAAAACTTGACTGAAACGCCATTAAAATCCCTCCACTTCCATTTGAAAATCTGGTTCGTCAATGTTCCCACACGCCGTAATATCTGCGGACAATCCACCATCAAAATGGTACGTCAAAGACATAATCGGGATGTTCATTTGTTTCCCATTTTGCTTGTAAAATCTCAAATCTCCAATATCACGACGGGGGTCTGCAAGACGTTCGTGCACCTGTGAAGGACGCCACCGAAAATAGCTGATACTACGCCATATTTCTTTCAATCTTTCCTGCGTCATATACGGACACTCAAACTCTACAGCATACGCACCATCAGGATTTCCGACAGTCAATTCCAGATCTGTGTCCAAATGGCAGCGGATGCCGGAAACGGAAATATCCTCTGCGGCGGTTTCCGGTTCGTCGATTCTGTCCGGTGCAAAGGATGAACCTGCATTGTCGATAAAGGCTGTGGTGTACTCCCCGTTGCGATTCAATACGGCGTTGCCGCCATATACAGCAGCGATTGCACCGAGCATTTCACGGCACGTTTTTCCCTGCGGCGGCTCTGGAATTACAAACGAGTATTCAGCACTGCACAGCAGCTCTCCTGCATCCGATGTCAGCACATCCTGTCTGCTATTTGTCTGCAAATTTCCGTCCTCTGTGATCACACGTCCGTTAATGCCGAGTTGTGCAAGCACATCGTCCGTTACTGCTGCTGCGTCCGCAGGAAATGGGATTGTCGGCTGATACGGTTTATCGGCAAACGCCAGTCTGTCATAGGCGGTGATTGTTGTTTCCGCACCGAAAACTGATACTTTCGTAACGACAAAATCGCCGAACGGGATAAACACATTTTCAAGCGGGATGCCGTCGGGATCCTTTGTACGCCCGAGCGTTGCGATTTCTTCATGCGTGAACATGGAAAGCTCCCGATGTGTCCACTGGCTAAGATCCCTGTGAGTAGCTCTCTGTGTGCGTTCACTGTCAAAGTCAAGCAGATACAGATATAAACGGAAGGAATCGCCCTTACGTACACTCCTGTTTCCGTATAGCTTAATTTCTGTACGCTTGGAAATCACATTTCCGATGGATAGCGTGTCGTCGTCGCTCATGATATGCTCAACCGAGAGCCGCCCGACATCCGAACCGCTGATGGTGAACACGTCGAAATCAAGCATTGCACGGAAGGTGCGGCTGTCTGCTCCGATGGCTTCGGCGACAATCTGGTTATCAAGCGAATACATACCACACCTCCTACTGTTCAATGAATTTGATTGTAACGCCGTTGTAATATGCCTTGTTTTTGTTTCTGTCATAATTACGCATTGTGTAACTTACGTCAGCAATATAGCAACTGATTGTCTTAAATCGAGAACCAGCAGGAAACCGCAACATGTGCCACGGTTCCAATGATGCTGTAAATCCAAGAAGCAAGTTCATTTTTTCCTCGTCAAGCCTTGCATAGGTGATGGAAACGGTATATTTTACCGTGATGATATCGCCGATAAATTTTCCTGTTGCCGTGTTTCTTCCTGCATTCTCCGACCACAATCTATTAGGAGTGATGGTGATTCCATCTTTTGTTGGTGTTGGCAACGTTACGCCATCCAGAATTATTTCGGGTTTGTTCATACCATCACCCCTTTCTGCGGTGCAAGCGGATTCTTTCCTGTCATGCGGATTGATTCGTTGTTTCGCTTAATGATAGTCTTGTAAACCGTCTTTCCGTCAAGATTTACAGTCAAGTTTATGTCACCACTATTTGAAACACCTACACCGATAACCTCAGCAACTGCTTGCTTGATTGTTTCCAAAGGTGCTTCAATGTTTGTTCCACGTTTCTGGTCTCCCAAAACAGCAAGGAACTCGTTATTTGGGGGGATTACCGCACCCTTTGCAAGTCTTGGAATGCTAATTGATGTCGGGATGCTGACCCCAAGACCTCCTGATACAGCACTAAGCAAAGAGCCGATTCCAGAATTATTGAATCTTGACATGATATTATTAAGACCGCTTTCAATTTTTGAAATAAGTCCATTCATCATGTTTCTTCCCATTCCTGCCCAGTGCTCAAACGTGAACCACTTTGCAATGTGCGTGTCCCAGTAACTTTTGACAGCTTGCCAAACGCTTTTTACTTTGTCAACGATAGAGTTCCACATCGGGTCTTGTGCTTCTGTAAGGCTTGCACCGCCCTTTTTCATGAGTGCCAAACCTAACGCCATACCAGTGCCAGAGCATACAAGGATAATGCCCAGAATCAAGATGCCCCACGTTTGAACCCAGTTTGAAATATTGGTGAAAGTAGTTGAAACCTTTTCTTTTACGGCGTCCCAATTGAGAGCAACAACAGATGCAAGACCGCCTGCACCTGCTACAATCAAGCCAATACCAAGAGGTAACGCCACACCTGTACAGCACAAAATGATACCAAGCACAAGCAACGCAAGAGATACGCCCACAATCAATTTTTGATTGCTTTTCAGGAAATTGGAAACAGAATTTTTCACTTTGTCCCAATTCAATGCGACAGTTGCTGCAAGTCCTGCCGCACCGAAAACAATCATTCCAATTGATAGCGGTGTAATAATTCCGCAAACACACAGAATGATTCCGACCACCAAAATTGCAAGCGAAATTCCAACAATAAGACCTGCATTATCTTGTAAAAATTTCTTTACAGAGTTTTTTGCGTCATCCCAATTAAGTGCAACTGTCGTTGCAAGAATAGCTGCACCTGCCACGATAAGTCCGATGCTTAATGGCGTGATTACGCCCACCATACACAAGATAATTCCGAGCACAATCAAAGCAGAAGCAACGCCTACAATAAGCCCTGCATTCTTATCCACAAACTTTTTGACGGAATTTTTAACCGTGTTCCAATTCAATGCAACCGCTGTTGCTATTCCTGCAACGCCTACGATAATCAATCCTACTCCCAAAGGTATTGAAGCACCCGTGGCAACTAAAATAATACCCAGAACCAAAGCAAGCAATGAAATTCCTGCAATAATTCCGTTCATTACTTTTCGTGCCTTTTGTGCCGCTTCTCCCTCTGACAATGCCGCCTGTGAAACTGCGAAAATTGCTGCACCTGCAATTACAAAACCAATGCCCCACGCAATCTGTCCGAAACAAATTAAGATAATACCGATAGCCACAAGTGCAAATCCGACATATCCCATAATTACAGCAAGGTCTGTATTTATCTTGTCTACAAATGAATTGTCGTATTCTCCATTGAATTCGGTTGAACCCAATCCAGAAATACCGCCTGTTCCTGCACCTGCCGAACCTGCACCGCCGCTTTCCGCAGAACTGTCCGAAAGCTTCTTGATCTCATCAAACTCTGCAAGCATTTTCTTCTGTTCTTTTGCGGTCTTTTTGGTTGCGTCCGTCAATGCATTCTGATTGTCAACAGCTCCACCAATGGCATTTGCAACACCATTTGCACCTGCTGTTTGGCTTTGCATTGATTTGATGGTTTTTCCAGTGATTCCTGCAATGATCTGCAAGCCCCTTGTAAGTACGTTCAAAACCTGTGTTGCAACGTTCAAAACAGGAATAAGGATGGTATTCACTACCTGTCCCCATGTATTCTTAAAATCCTCATACGCTGCTTGATACTGTGCCCTTGTGGTTGCTGTAGTGTTTGCTACCGTGTTTCCATATTTCGATGTTGCCTGTTCAAGAATAGCCATTGTTCGGATTTGCTGCTGTGCGTATGCGTCAAGTTGCTCCCATGACCTGCCGTTCGCCATCCTTTGGAATGCATCCGTCATTTCGATGGTTTTCACATTTACAAATACGCCCAAATCCTCAATAGCTTCCGTGTTTCCCAGCAAACCAGAACGGATTCTTTCTTGTACATCCTGCACTGTTCTTCCTGTTTTGCTTGCAACAACCGCCGTCATATTCAAGTATCTGTTTGTCAATTCTGCATTTGTCGCTTGATCAGCCCAAACGCTAAAAAGATTTCCATAAACCGACGAAAACGAAGCTGCCGCCGCTTTTGACATACCCAATGCATGAGCATTTACGTCAATGAAATTGCCTACACTTTCAGACGCTTCACCGTAAATGTCAACCAATCTTTGCACGCTTGCTTCTGTTTGGGTTGCGAATGCCGACGCTTCACCGCTGAAACTGAATGCTTTCAGAACGGTTTGAATGCCGATGAAGTATGTTGCAAGTGTTTTTATGGTTGTTTTCAAACCTGTGAAAGCTGTTTTAGCCTTTCCTGCACTTGTTTCAGACTGATTTCCGAAAGCCTTGGTTTTTGCAGAAACATCGTTCAACGCCGATGCGTAATCCTCTGCTGCGACAGTGCTTTCTTTTAAATCTTTCCACGCTTTTCTCTGTGCTTCAGACTGTGTCATTCCTTGCTTTCTGTAAATCTGTGAAAGACTCTGGGCTAAACTACGCTGTTTGCTTGTGCTCATTTCAGCAAACTTTTCCGCATCTTTTAGACCTTTTTTTATGCCACTTGTGTCAACTGAGGTAGTCAAAATAATACTACCATCGCCGCCACTAATTGCCATGTAAAATCAACTCCTCCCTACCAATCGGAGTCGAGCCAATCCTGCTCCTCACTTGTAAGATTTAGCGGTAAATCCACCATCTTTTTATTTTGTCTGTAAAATTCTTTTTCTGAATCATCAAGTTTCTTGCCTTTTGCCCTCTTGCTTCTTATGGCAATAATTGTTTGAAAGTTGCATTCCCCCATCTCCATATAACCGCCGATGAATGTGTACCAATGAGTGTATTTGTTTGGCGTTCTCACATCATAGCCCAAAATGCGACTGACAGGCGGTGCAATCTGTTGAAAGTCATGCTCCCAGTCCATCAGACGGGGCTTTTGTTCTTCCTTTTCATCCTGTTCTTCTCCATAAGAAATGATTCTGTACATCTCTCTGACGGCTTTTTCAAGGTTGGTGCATCCGCTTAAATCCTCGTAAAAGATATACAACGCAGTGCCGACCTTTTCTTCATCCGTCAAGTCCTTGTCATTCAATGCACAAATAACGTCAAGCACCATTCTGTAGTCGCATTTGTTTGTTATCTTATACTCCACTCCGTCAATTTCAACGGATTCAGGCAAATTCCACATCATTGCTTTTTGGGGTACTTCTGCGTGTACTTGTTTGCGGCATTGTTCATCTTATTGCCATACTTCTGGATTTCCGTTGCAAGGGCTTTCAGCACAAGCATGATGTACATTTCGGATTCTCCATTTTCATCCGTAACCATTGCAAGAGGGGGAACGTACTTGAACGCCTTGCTTGAAACTTCCGTGTTAAAAATACTGTCGATTTCCTCACAGAATTGTGCTTCAAGTTCCTTGTCAATTTCGCTGAGTGCGTCCGTCTGCTTTGTAATCTTTTCCAGTTCTTCCGCCGACATTCCCATAAGCTTATCAAAATCAAGCGTGGAAATGTCGATGTTATCCACAAAAGCCGCCTTGTGCTTTTCAAGATTGATCTTTTGCAGTCTTTCATTGATGGACTTTTCAAAGCCCTTGATTCTTTCCTGCAATCCTGCATCATGCGGATTGATGAAAATGTTTTCAACATCGCCATTGTCAAAATGCAGAGGGAAAGCCACCTTGCCAGTACTCAACTTCATACGAATATACCTCCTAAAATAATTTTACCGCCCTACCATATAGGGCAAGGCGGTATGTGTGTTTGCATTATTATGCGGCACTATCGGGCGTGAATGTGATTGTTTCTCCGTCCTCCTTGGGCATCGTGCCTGTAGTGGTCTTGTTTGAGTAATGAAAATCACAATCAAAGCCCAAATAGCCCCCAGCTTCCCCGTTGAATGTGCTGATGCTGATCATAACGTCTTCTTCGAGTCTTGCAAGACAGGTGCCTTCATCATCACCATCAATAAACTCGAACTTTTGCAGAATCTTGATTGCATCAAGCTTAGTCTTGTCATTCTTGAACCAAGCATCAAAAAGAATTCCGCCGAGCTTACTACCCTTACGCAGACGAATAGAAACGCCGCTTTGTGTAGGCTGTGCCGTTCCCCTCTCCATGTCGATGTAACCAAGCACATCGGGTGTTTTTGTTACATCCTCATTCTGTTCTACAGACCAGCTTTCAACACCTCTACCCTGCAACTCCCATTCGGTAGTATCGCTTTCACCGACGTCCGCATAAATCTTGAATCTCTTTGTTTCAATCTTCGGATTTGCAAAATTGTTAAATTCTGCCATCTCATATCATCCTTTCGTTAATAGTTACCATTTTGCAACGCATTATTAAGCGTCCTGTAAAGTTTGTCTTTTTGCCCTGCCTGTTCTGCCGCAAAATCCCATTCATAAGTCGAATATGGATTATTCTTTTTGAAATTCGCATTCCGCATATAATATACATATTGGGAATATCTTGCAATATAGTGGATTTTCAAAGGATACAGCTTAGCAGTGTCTTGCATAGTCCCTGTATCTCTTGGAGTGTATGGGTCGATAAGCCTTTTCCACTCATTTGACACAAGTAACCCGAAACGGTCACTTGTTACTTTTTGCAAGATTTGCGGCTCATTCAAATCAATCCTCAGACTCATACTCGACCGTCTTTCTTTGTGTGCGGTTCACATATCGCAGACGAACCGTGATGAAATAGCCGACTGTTCTTTCCTCTGGATTGACGTATCGGATTTGCGGTACAAACGGATTGCATTCAATCGAAATAACCTTTTCACCAATTTCAGGGAAATTGTTGATTTCGTTTTGTTGCTTAATCCATTCACAAATGCTTGTTACCTGTTCAAGGGACAAAACATTTTCATTTCGCATTGGCGGTGCATCGTCATTGACATCGTACCATTCATAGCAATTAATCTGGAAATCTTCATACACTGACGGATAAGGTTCGATAGTACATTCATAATTTCCAAGTGTATCAAGTCTTTCCTGATACTGCACGACGGGGCTTGCACCCTGCGGAAGAACAACCCTTACGCCTTTATCCTCTGTTGCCGCTATGCTCCAGAGTTTAGCAAGTTCGGGGCATTGACGTAAATATTCGAAAATCTTTGCATATCTGTTCATTCAATCACCCCACGTTCGACATGGAAACATTGTCAACGCTCATTCCATAGATATTCTCTGAAACAGTCCGCACCACAAATCCACGTTCATTGTATTTGTCTTGCAACTCCGCATATTCTCTGCTTGTCGTGACAACATCATCAACTTCGCCCTCAACAACAAAGTCACCTATCTGCACAGTGTAAAAACCATTTGCAAGGTCAACAGGCAATTCTCTGTACTCATACGGCGTTTTGTATCGCTGTGTGTCTTTGGTTTCTACCGTCTTACCATTTACAAGATTTTCGATTGTACCATCTGCTTTTGGCACTCTGCCCTTTACAATGTGGCATTTCTCAATAACAAAACGGTCAAATCTTCTTTCATTCACCGCATCAGCAGGAATGTCGTTGTAAATAGTGACTTTTTCCGTAAAAAAATCAGTCATGCCTGCACACCTCTGTACATGATGCTAACGCCGTTTGCTGTTTCGACGGGAATCAACGCTTCAAAGATTCTGTCAAGATCAGAGGAAAAATCAATAGCAGTTTTCACCGTATAACTCTCACTTTCAGAAACGCCGCCAGCAGATTGACTCCTGCTTGATACATTCGGTTTTTCCACCTTGTTTTCCGTGATGTACTCAACCAAATCCCTACACACAACCTTGACAATATCGGGTATTGATTCAAACCTTTTCAGCCTTGACTGCGTTCTCACATCAACCATAGCACACGCCCTGTCAATGTTACGGTTAAAGGCGGTCAAATCCAACACACCACCCATATTTGAATATTCTTCATAGGTTAGATATGCCATTGATTATAACCGCCTTTCTTTTATTCTGCGAGTAATCGCTATCCCATTTAATTACTGCGAGCAAGTCGCTATGTTATTCCTCGTCAGCCTTTGCTGACTTTGTTTTCTTCTTTGGTGCATCTTCGGGGATTTCCTCAATCAGAGGAACACCCTGACGATTCTTCTTACTTGCAAGTTCCTTGATTCGGCTTTGCAGTACTCTCATTCCATTTCTGGGGTATTCATCGCCAACATTATAAGCAAAATTATTGTCCTGCAAATCCGTAAAAGCCTTAATTACCCTGTACATCATGCACCCTGATCCTCTCCGCCAGCATCTTCGCCGCCAGCATCTTCGCCGCCAGCATCTTCGCCAGCACCTTGACCGATTGTGCCAACTACAACGCCGTCAATGCGTTCTGCGAAGAAAACCATGCCGTTCGTAACAGTGTCGGACGCCGTCATGTTGGTATAATCGGGTTCCTCATGAATACCAATGTATCCAGTTTCATCCGTTGTGAATTCAAATGCTTCACTGAGGTCTGCACCATTAACAGGGATGTAATACATCACAATGTTTTCCTTTGCTGTTGCATAAACCTTACCCTTAGGAACGCTTGCGTTCATGACAACAGTGCCCAAACCGAGGAAGTTCTCGACAAATGTCATGCCAAAAGCAGTCTGTGTTGTGATTGCTGCATCAGAAAGATAATCAGCAATATCCAGAGGGTTGACAAAATATACGCTCTGGATTGCATCGTCTTCAAAAAGCACCTGAAGTTGTCCCCATGACTGTGCAAGAACACCCTGAAAGTCTGCACCTGTAGCTGCTCCTGTGCCAGTGCCGAGGAAATTGAACAGGTTTGTTCTGATTGTCTTTTGCACATCACGTAGCATTCTGTCAGTTGTCATCTCGACCGCCTGATCATAGCCACGTTCAATGATTGCTTCTGCGGATGTAGCCTTTCTCCACTTAAGGAGCGTAATTTCTCCAAAGTTCACAGGCTCTGTCTCGTAATGTGACAGCGGGATGATTTCGCCCTCTGCTACATTGCCATCTTCCAAAGTGCCAGTTGCCTTGTAAGCCTTAAGCACTGTTCCTGCCTGCTTCGGAATCTTTCTTGTCACGCCGAGGGTTTCCATCAGCTTCTTAACGCCCTCGGAAAAGTTATAGGTAAATTCGATTTCTCTTGCCTTTGCAAGGTCAGCCTTCTTAATCAGATTTGTTTCAGCAGCCATTACTCAATCGTTCCTTTCGCAATGTTTTCAGCGATTGCCTGCCGCTTTTCTTCACGGCTCATATCGCTCTTCATGATTTCCGCAACGGATGAATAAGTCTTTCCGCTGCCCATTGGTCTGCCACCCGCAAGCTTTACTGCAGTAACGCCAGTGAATGCAGATGCATCGTCTTTGGTTAATGCGTGAATGATTTCAGTATCAGATTTCCCCTGATTTTCAGCAGAGTCCAGAGCATCGCCGAATTTCTTCAAATACGATTCCCTGATAGCATCATGCGAGAACTTCTTTTCGCCCAGTGCGGCGTTAAACCTGTTGTTGATGTTCTCCGTCTTTTCCTTCATGATTCGGTCTGCTTCTGCCTGCTTTTCCTTTGCAACGTTTTCAGCCTGTAACGCGTCAAACTTAGCTTTCCAATCCTCGCCGCTTGCATTTGCGGTTTTTAGTGTTTCAAATTCCGTGTTGAGTTTGTCAAAATCCGCTTTCTTTTCTTTCAATTCGGCTTCAAGTGCCGTGACTTTCGACTTTGCTTTCTCAACATCAGCACCGTTCAAATCCATAACGGATTTCAACTGCTCGTCAGTGGCTTCGGGGAAAATTGCCTTGATTTCTTCACGCTTCATGATTCATTCTCCTTATCAGCTACGATTTATTACGCTGTTTTCATCAGCCTGCTTCAAACGATTTTGCAACTTTACGAGTTGCCAACAAAAAACCGCAGAAACATTTGTTTCCACGGTTTCATTATAGCACACTATTTATTTTTTGTCAAGGGTTCTTTCATCAAAGAATTTTCTTGAATAATTCTTTTTGTTCTTCCGTCAAATCATTTCCTTCGATTCTCTTTTGAATCTCATCTTTAACGCAAAATTCCTTCTCATCCAATGCAGAAACAAGAATAGAAATCAAATCAAAAGCAATTTCTTTGTTGTCCATTTACGACCACCTCATATCATATTAAATTGGTTTTGTCAATAGGCGGTTATTTGTTCCAATCAAAGCCAAAATCGGAACGCTTGATTTTGCATTTTGGTTCTCCGTCTTTCCAAAATACAAGACCTTCTTCATTGTGTGTACTTAACCATTCTTTGATACCCTCAAAAGAACGCTCAACTTCTACAATTTCTTGACCGTGTTTTACAAGAATATCTAAATCAAGTCCGTGTGGGTTGCCTTGAAAATGTATGCCTATTGCTTCATAAGTTCCGTCCGTTCGATTGTCTGTATTTTGGTATGCAATCACAAACCACTTGTCAGCAGGATTATTTTCGTCAACCTTTACCCAATGCGGATGATGTCCTGTGACTGCATCGGGTTCACAACAAGGTATCGCTCCTTCGGGTGCTTTCTTACCTTTCTTTGCATCATACCGCTTGTAAAATTCTCCGTTGATAATAGCACAACAAGAGCCGTCAATCTTAATCGTTGCAACTCCCTCGCCGTCAATCACCCATTCCATACCTTCGGTAACATTCGGCTTAATTCCTACAACTCTGTGATTTACATATTCTCTTTCAAATAGTGTTGGTATTTTCTTCATTTTTCATTTTCTCCTTTCATTCCCTCACCTCATCATTTTGGGGTGTGCCGTATTTTGTATTCCATTCGTGAATAGCAGTTAACGGATTTTCCCATTCTTGCGTTGAATTGTAATTATGACAACATATATTCATACAACACACACGCCATTTGTTTGAAAAAGGTGTATTGCAGGGCGTTGCCGTCTGTCCACAATCAGGGCATTTTGAAATCAAAGAATTGATATAATCCCATCCTTGAAATCTGCTTGTATCCATTACACTCATTCCTCCCTCTCCTTCCTTTCCTCAATCAAAATATTTAAGTCGGTCAATATCATCAAAAATATTTGCAGACGGATTTTCGACTTTTTCCATTTTTACGAAATATCTTTCTCCACAATATTCAACAAGATATTTTCCATCTTTTGCGGTTTTACTGTCATAGCCAACCTCAAATCCTTTTACAAGGTTAAGAACTTCGTGTATTTTGTGAATAAGGTTAATCATCTTTACTTCTCTCCTTCCTTTCCTTTGCTACGAGGTAGCGGATATACTCACTGATGTTCATTTCGTGTTTGTAAGCATCCTTCTTGATCTGATTATATTCAGCATCATCCGGGAATCTTACGATAAGCATTTTCATGCCTATCACCATCCTTTCTTGTCTTGATATATAAATTATAACACATATAAAGCGGATTGTCAATATGTTTTCAAAATTTCCTGAAAAATTTTCATTTTTTCACATATCATCCTGCCAGAGCGTGGATTCGTTACTAAGTAACATTTCTTAGTAACAGTCAAAAAGCCCTATATTGTGCGGTTTTTGCTGTTTCTGTTACTAACGTTACTAAGAATACTATAAATTCCCTTTTATATTATTACTTTTATGTTTTTTCGGGTTTAAAAGTTTTCCTATATTATTAGTAACATTAGTAACAAAATCATAGTTTATATCTATATATAGGGGTTTTTCGCTGTTACTAACTTGTTACTAACATTGTTACTAAGATTTGTTAGTAACAAAATCCCCTGCTTTTGACGGCAGGGGTAAATCTTTTTATTTTGGAACGCTCGTTCTATTCGGTTCAATTGATATTCCTGTGATCTCTGCAATCTCATTGTACTTTGCACGAACAGTCTTGATACGCTGACGGAGAACCTTTATTTCCGCTTCACTGTTTCCAAACGCTTTGAGTGCATTTATCTCGTCTTTGCATTTGCGAATTTCGGTTTCACAAGCTCTCATTGATTGACTCCAGCCGTAACCGTCCTTTTCGATGTTGCCTATCTTGTAAAGCCTTTTGTCCTGCTCATCAAACCGCTTCAATTCCTCTGCGGAATATCTCGACTCAGAAACACCACAAATAATAGCAACTTTATAATGTCTGCATCCGTAGTCCTGCAAACTCTCGGTTACGTTCTTTCCGCTTTCGGCATCTCTTGTATCTTCCATACCATCAAAATGCTTTCCATTGATTGTTTTTGACTTTCCGATACAGAACTGTCTGCCCTGCATAAAACGATGAGTAGGACGTGAATTTGAGTGATAGTCGATTTCATAACCGGAAGTGCCTAATTCCTCGCTTATAAGTTCATTGTATTCAATATTTGCTTGTTTGATACCGTACAGCATATTTTGCCTTACAACCGTATCCAATCGCCTTGTAATGCCCTCTCCATAGTTTACACGGCAGCCACCGCCTCCAAGATTTTGCACCGTTTGTCGCATCGTGGTGTAAAAGTCAGCCTTGCCCTCTGTAACGGTCTTGACGGCATCGGAGAATGACTTGTAAATGGCATCTTGAAAGCGAATCGGATTTCCATTCCTATCAAGCACTGATAATGCCTTTGTGTTGGTGAGGTTGAGAATGTCTTTGCCGTTCTGCTTTACCGCCTTTTCTACAATGCCCTGTAATGCCCCATTTTTCACGCCTAACGGATTTTTACCCCTGTATTGGTATAAATACTCGTTTCGCTTCTCCCACGCCTCAAACTCGCTAATATACGCCTTTTTGAGCGTGCGGATATTCAATGCCGTTGCAATAGCAAGAGCCGCCACTATTCGCTCCCACTCTTTTTTTGCCTCTTTGTCTGCATCAAACTTTTCAAGCTCTTTTTTGCTCATTCGCCCGATCTTGCCAATCTTTCGGCAAACTCTCGCAATGCTCTCCGCTTCCCATTCAGTAATATTGTTTGCGATATAGTCCTCATAGGTTTGGAGCTTTGAAACATCATCAAAATTTGAAATATCAGCCATTATTCACCCACCTTTGATTGCCAACCTATGAAATCAGCAACTCCTATATTTGAATGTTTGCAGTAATGAATATCATACAAAGTTGGCACTTGGGGCATTGTGTTATTTCCTGTAACAAACTCTATCATCGACTTAACAACAATATCCCTATTTCCTGTTGTCGCTCCACCCTCATAGATTTCGCTGCATAATCTGCATTTATATTTTGCTTTGTATATAATATCAGCCATTCGCACCACCCTTTAATTCTTCTAATATTCGGCTCTTTTCCTCATCGCCATAAGATGTTTGCCAACGGCTTTCCAAAGATATGATGTGTTTTATTTGCCTTTCAGAAAATAAATATAAATGGTCTTTTACAACTTCTTTTCGCTTTGAACGGTCGGGATGAGCACTACCGCCAAACATACATTGACACATTGAAATATCATATTTGCAAATAGGGCATTTTTCTCCCATGTA
Source organism: Eubacteriales bacterium (assembly GCA_045596755.1). GTDB lineage: Bacteria > Bacillota > Clostridia > Oscillospirales > CAG-382 > SIG653. The sequence continues at coordinate 34,885 of JAZOCZ010000138.1, forward strand.
CTCACACTTCTCTATGTTCTCCACTTAATCACCGCCTTACCATTCGTCAATATCATATTCGGGATGTTCTGCGTTATGGCAATCAAAACAAATCCAACCATTCGGAGAATTGTCCGTTCTTATCATTTCGGATTGTTCGTGCCTTTCGCCACAAATACCGCATTTTCTATAATATTTGCGTTTCTTCTTTTCTTGTTTCACTTCTCCCCACCTCTTTCTTTGTTGCCGCTGTGGTTTTCATCATATTTAGAACCACCTTTTAGATATTGTCTGCCCTCGTCTGTTTGACACCACTCTATGTATTCCTTTGATAATTCATCAGTCAATAATTCAGTGTGTCCGAACATTAACGGAACAAACAAATCTTTATGATATATGAAAAGCCAACGCTCAAAACTTTGTGTCATTTTAACCATTGTCAGCACCTCTTTCTTTTGGTGTGCGTGTGCTTGGATTTTCCACATAATAATCTTTCTGTTTTGTAATGCAATCAACCGCCTTTTTCTGTGATAAACAACAAACAGAATGATAGCCGTTTTCGGAAATAATTACACGGCTATTCAAACAAGTGTCGCATCTATGTTCAGCCATCACCCCTCACCGCCTTTCGTAAAGTCGCTATAAAGGATAAATCTAATATCCATGAGCTTATCAAGCAGAATAATGTGTTCTCGTTCGCATTCTGAACATACTTGCAGTTCCTTCGTTGAAAAGTTCCCAAAAGAAGCTTTTTCGTGTGGCACTTTTATCGTTTTTAGTTCAACACACTCTTTCCCGCAGCGGTCGCAAAAACATTTTGTCATTTCACGCACCGCCTTTCTCAGTTGAGCATTCAGTGTACTTGAATTTTATGATATTCCCGAAACTTCTTTTTAATTTTTCCATATGAAACAAACAATCTCTTAAATTGTCAAATGCACCATAACATTCTTTTGTGAAATACCGTCTGTCTTCTCCGATTATCTTATATTTCATCACTCTGCACCGCCTTTCTCGGTTGGGTGGTCATCGTCAAATGCAAATTCTTTCGGCAATTCTTTCCCTTGCAGAAGAAAAGCCAATCGGTTATATGCGATATATTCTTCATCGGTCAAAACCTCAAATTCAATATCATATCCCAATTCTTGTTCCAACTGCGAAATGGTTACAAATCCATCGCCCAAAATCGGAATTTGCACAAACTCAAAATAGGCATCAAGGAATTTTCCTGCTGCCAATTTTTGTTCACCTCTTTTCAAAACAAACTTTACGGAATCAAATCCGTTTTCTTGTGCATAGTTAATAATTTCCCTTGTTTTCATTTCCCCTCATCTTCCTTTCTCATAATTTCGCAATAATTCTCATTTAATCCGTTTTTGTAAAGCCCATCATTGCACCAAACTTTATAAGGCTTTCCAACGTCTTTCAATTCCCAATTTCCATAGATAATCAACGGTTCGCACTTTCCATGTTGCGGAGTGAATTTTATCGTTCCTGTAAACTTATCCACTTTTTTCATCTTCCTTTCTCTGCTTATCTATCAGCCACCTTAAATACTCGCTGATGTTCATTTCGTGCCTGTACGCATCTTTTTTGATACGCTCACGCTCTCCCTCTTTGACTTTGAAATTTACCCATTCCATTGTATCACCTTCTTCTCAATTAAATCGAACTCTTAATTTTTTAAGCACATTATGATAAGTTCCATCCTGAACTTCTTGTGTTTCTTTGTTGTACCTATATTTCATATTGTTTGACTTACAACGAAAATCAATATATTTTTTTGTTTCTTTTAAGATTTCGCAATATCCTGTTTTTCCACCATCAAAAATCAAAATCATTTTTATTTCCTCGCTTTCTTTACTGTACCTATATTATACACCATAACAACGCAAATGTCAACCCCTTTTTCAAAACTTTTTTTTAATTTTTTTCAAAAAAAAATACCGAAAACAGTTCTGTTCTCGGTATCTATTGATATTGTTCAATTGTTGCACATGTTCAATTAGTTTCAAACGATATAACGCAGATGTGCAATGTTTTCACGGAATTTTGAAAAGTTGTTGCACTTTTTTAAAAGAAACTTTTCAAATTTAAGCGTTTTTTGAAAAGTTGCCAACTGAATTTCAATCTTTGCCAACTGGTTTTCAAGTTTGCCAACTACATTTTGTTGATGTCAGCAAAACGTCAAAAGGGACGCAGAATTTTTGTGCATTCTGCGAATGGAAAGAACTGGATGGATATGGTATAATAACTATGTTGTCAGAATAGCAGACGGTTTGATTTGGCTGCAACCAATAGAACCACGAATCCCCCGAATTGCCGTTCGGGGGATTTTTATTTTTTTTGTATGAAATGTTTTTCTTCATACCATTTCGCCGACTCCGACAAAATGGTTTTTAGTTTTCCTTGATAAACGCATCCGCAAACCCAGCATCCTTGATCTTCTGGAGCATGGCTTCTGCGTTCGCACGCTCTCGGAATGCACCGACCTGTACACGGTAAATACTTCCGCTTGCAGAGCTGCCGGCACTGATTTCCTTCCGCTTTGCTCCACGCACCTTCGCTACTGCTTCGGCGATCGCAGCGCCGCACGCAGCCTGTCCATCGGGCGTGCTGACCTTTTCGAGGTCGGATGCATTGCTGATGAACACACATTCCACAAGCACCGCCGTGCATGGTGTTTCACGGATGATGGCGAAATAATCATTGCCTGCACTGTTCAATTTGATTTTGTCGCCGCCATCGTCCACACCGTTGGATCTCTGACTGATGCCCAGAGCCGCCGAAATTTCCTTGCATATCGCATCTGCGTAGGCTTTGCCCTTTTCGTTTCCCTTGTGGTAGTAGCACTCCGTTCCCGTGCCGCCTGCAGTCAACGCTGCATTCAGATGGATTTCTGCCACAAAGTCGTAGCCCATCTGGTTGACCTTCTTGATGCGTTCCGTCAGGTACAGATCGGCGTTCTGGTTCATAACGTCCGCCTGTTCTACGAAATTTGCATTGTAGTACGTCTGTGCATACTCTGCGATTTCTTTTGCGATGCGGTACTCATGATAACCATTCGCCGTCGCTCCGGGGTCGTATACTCCTGATTTTCCTTTGCCATGTCCTACGATAAAACAAATTTTATTCATTTTATTCTCCTTTGATTCGTATGCTGTCGGTGCAGGTTAATCATAATCACTAATAATAGCAATCCTTGCTTTTGGATTATATCTATAAATCAAGGTTATTAGGAAATTCATAGCACCGATAAAGCAATTACGGTTTACGCTTGCTGCAAAACTTGCAAGGTCAGGAATCTTGCTCAAATCATTATTAAATGCAATTTTTAAATTAGCATAATTGTTATCTGTCATATAGGTATCTTCTGCGAGCGTTCCGTTTTCGATATTTTCAACTGTCGGTTCAACAAGTAAATCTTGTTTTCCGTCTATACCATATGGTCTTCTGTCATTGTGTCCATGGTCGATAACAAATAAATCAGGCATTGAATTTGTACCATTTAAATATGGCAATAACAAATTTTCGAAAGAATGAGCTTTCATAATTGCCAAATCGTCACTTGATATTGTGCCTGCGGCGCTTGTGATATTACCTTTAATGTTATCCCAATCTGCTTGCAATAAATCCGCTTCTGCTTTTGTTCTTGTCAGCGCACGCAAGAAATGATGATACGCCATATTGGTATATTCGCCTGTACTTGCGTTAATCCTCATACAAGACGAGCCTCTTGCAATATTGTCACAACTTGCACCCAATGTGCTTGCAACTATTGCCGGATATGTTGTGCCTATTCCCTCAACTCCTAAAGCGGGGTCAAAACCAGCCGGAACGCTATGTCCCATCCACAAAAAGCTTTTCCCTGCCCAATCGTCATTCTCGCTGTCGGCTGAATAAAGAGGAGGGATTGCCTTTAACTGTGGAATAACGGCTTGAGCATACATCATTGTCACTCCATCGCCTGTTGATGGGTGCATACCATCTTCCATCATTATTTCTTTTTGTGTTAAATCGTTGCCTGTGCCACCCCAAATGTCGTATGTGTTTGGAATAATATGTTTGCTTCCCAACCCGACTTTGTCAAATACATCAACAAAAGGAATTCGCCAATCGTGCGATATGCGTTTTTGAGCTTCAAATGTTAAATGTTTATCCCAATTTTCTAACTTCGCAACTCTTTTTTCTAAGTCGCTGTTTTGAGTGTTTTTTAAATCTTTAACATCGGATTCCAAGTTAACAATCCTTTGTTCATAATCGGCGGGCTGATTGTACGCTAATCCTGTGTTATACCATACATAAAGCGATTCTGTGTCTCCGTCAATATATTCAAGGTTTATAGCATTGTTATATGTTTCGTCAACTGTATCACCCTCGACAAACATAATTTCATATGTTTTTAGATTTGCTTCTGTCGAAATGTCTAAAGATTGTTGCGTGATATTATTTAAATTAAATTGCATTTGGATTTCGACAATATCTTCGGAGGGCATTGTTATTACGCCCCTGTTATCAGCTAATTGAATATCCGTACTCCAAATAACAACTGTTCCGTCTGATTTTTTTCCGTTCATACGATACGGAATATATGATGTATTTGTTCTGTGCGTAATCCTTGTTCCGTTGTATAACAATGACATTGCGTAATACTTGCCATATGTTACAGGAATCCACCCCGTAACGGCTTGCTGAGCTGTTGAAGGAATAATTTCTTCTGCCGAATCTTGTAATCTGCTTGAAAAAGAAACCTCGCTGATTTTAAAAAGATTATAATTTTCTTTTTCCGTATACCCATAGAAATATCCGTCTGTTGACAGTACATAATATTTGCTTGTGTCGGTCATTTCATCAACGCTTCCAACGATTGTTGGCTCTTCCGCGTACTTCACAAGAGGGACTTCCGAAACAACATCTTCTATTATCTCGACCTTATCTTCTTCTGTCCAGTAGTCAACGCCACGAATGGGCGTGTAACCGTCATCACCTTTGGGTCCCTGTTCACCCCCTCCCTGCCCAGTGTTAAAATTTACTTTCACCCACTGACGATCATTTGACAGCCTG
>JAZOCZ010000139.1:0-6913 GCA_045596755.1 Eubacteriales bacterium
CTTGACAGACTTGTTATGCAGATGCTTGGAGCAGAAAGTCTCAGAGACGTTATAGCTTTCCCAAAAATTCAAAATGCAAGCGAAGTAATGACATCATGCCCAAGCGGTGTTCCCGAAAACGTGCTTGTTGATCTTGGAATCGAAGTTAAAACTTCTGAAAAAGGTGAAAATGAATGATCGAATTTTGTAATGTTGTTAAAAATTTTGGCGACAAGAAAGCCCTTAAAGGCATCTCTTTCTCTGTCAACGACGGAGAGATAATGGGTTTTCTTGGTCCCAACGGTGCAGGTAAAACAACCGCATTGAATATTCTTACTGGATATCTTTCAGCCACGTCGGGTACTGCAAAGATAAACGGAATTGACGTTTTGGAAAATCCGAAAGCTGTTAAATCACAAATCGGTTTTCTTCCAGAACAACCGCCTTTGTATTTTGATATGACGGTTAAAGAATATTTGAGTTTTGTTTATGATCTAAAAAAACCTTCATTACCTAAAAAGGCTCATATTGAGGAAGTTTGTCAGGTTGTTAAAATTAACGATGTTTTTAACAGAATGATAAAGAATCTTTCCAAGGGATATAAACAGAGAGTCGGTATCGCACAAGCACTTATAGGCAGTCCTGAGGTTTTGATTTTTGATGAACCAACGGTTGGACTCGACCCGAAACAAATTATCGAGATAAGGAATCTCATTAAATCCTTAGGCAAGAATCATACTGTTATATTGAGCTCTCATATTTTACCAGAGGTTCAGCAAATATGTGACAGGATAGTTGTTATAAATGAAGGCTCTATTGCTGCAAACGAGAAAACGGAAGATCTGATTATGGCTGTTTCGGGACCTTATAAGCAAATAGCAAAGATTTGCGGTCCTGAAGTGGATGTTATAAAAATAATAAGAAATATCTACGGTGTTAAAAACGTTGAAGTTCTCGGAAAGAGAGATACGGATTCTGTAAGTTATTATATTGAGTCTGAAGAAAGAGTTGACATAAGGAAACTTTTATTTTCGTCACTTGCCAAGGCAGGTTATCCTCTTATAGGACTTGAGGGCGTCGAAGCAAGTCTTGAAGATATATTTATAAGTCTTACTAACAGAGCTTCCGAAGAAGATAAAAAATCCAAATCAAAGAAGGGAGAATAAATTATGTTTTCTGTATACAAAAAAGAATTAAAATCATATTTTATTACTCCTGTCGGGTATATCTTTACTGGCGTTTTTCTTGCAGTTTCAGGTATACTTTTCAGTTTGTGTACGCTTTATCAAGCTGAAAGCAGCAGTGTTTCCCTTTATTTCTCACTTTTGTTTGTAGTTCTTGCTATATTGCTTCCGCTTTTGACAATGAAGCTTTTGTCTGATGAAAGACGTACAAAAACTGAGCAGCTACTATTGACCTCCCCTATTTCCTTGTTTGGAATGATTTGTGGTAAATATTTTGCAGCACTTACCTTATACGGTGTTACTCTTCTTGTAAATAGCGTTAATTTTACGTTGCTTTACGTATATGGAGAACCAAATCTTTCTGTTATTATTGCAGATATTGTTGCAATTTTCTTCGTAGGTGCTGCTTTTCTTGCTGTCGGAATCTTTATTTCAGCCATTACTGAAAGTCAGCTTATAGCCGCTGTTATGACTATTCTTGCAACTTTTGGTATGATATTGATGTCATATATTGCTTCCGCCGTTTCTACGGAATGGCTCCGTGTAGTTATTAAATGGTTTGCTATATATAACCGTTTTTCAGCTTTTTCCAATGGAATGTTTGATATTGCTGCAATTATTTATTTTATTAGTTTTACCGTCGTTTTCCTGTTCCTTACTGCGAGACTTTATGAGCGACGCAGATGGTCGTGATGTGAGTCTTATGTAGCTATAGAAAGGAGTACTGACATATGAATAGTAGAAAAATTCAATATGGCTCAATATCTGTTGTTTTTACAGCAGTTGTTGTGGTTTTGATTTTGGCGTTGAATTTATTTGTTACTTCTATTGAGGATAAACTTGCAACTAAAATCGACCTTTCAAGCAAAGGTCTTATTGCAATTTCTGATGCAACGCATACAGCCCTGAGCACGTTGGGAGATAAATTTGAAACTACAATTTATTTTCTTACTGCAAAGGATTTGTTAGAATCCGCATCAGAAGAAAAGATTTATCTTGTTCATGAACTTGCACAGGAATATTCAAGACAATATCCTGATTGCATTAAAATCGAATATAAAGATTTGAACAAGGATATGGCTTTTCTTGAAAAGTTTAAGACGCAGGCTCAATCCACACTTACAGCCGATAAAGTTATAATAGAAGGAAAATATCACACAAAGATATACACTTTTTCTGCCTTTTACGTAACTGACGAAGATACGAAAAAGCATTTTGCATTTCAGGGTGAGTTGAAGTTTACATCCGCTATTCTTCAAACTTCAATGAACGAACAACCCGTTGCCCTTTTTACAACGGGACATGGCGAAACCGTAAAAGGAATTCTTGAAGGTAATAATCAGAGAGTAATTTATGATTATCCTGTTGAAGATATAAATGATGAGACTTTGTATGCAGAACTTGTTGATGCTGTTCCCATATATCAAATGCTTGATAACTCAGGGTTCAAAATTCAGGCTCTCGATCTTTCTTCTAACGAAATTCCAGAAAATACTGATTTGGTTATTATAAGCAACCCGAAAAGTGATTTCCAAGGTTTTACAAACAATATATCACCTGATGCAAAAACAGAAATCAATAAGATTGATGATTTTGTAAATAGTTTCAGAACTCTTGCTGTGTTTGTAGGTGATAGCACTCCAGGAAGTATGCCTAACCTTATGGAATTGCTTTGGGAAGAATACGGTCTTGGATTTGATGCAAACAATAAGATTCAGGATTTACAGAATTGCGTTCTTACAGGAAGTTCCAATGGATACGATGGATATAGCGTTATTGGCGAATACGTTAAAGGTCAGAATTCTCTTGAAAACGCTATTCTTGTAAATGTTAGCACAACATCAATTAAAACAATTTTCAGAGATCCTGTAAGAATAAAAATAGATTCTACTTTAAAAGGCGCTGCTGTTTCTGTTTCAACCTCTTCTGATGCAAATGTTTACGCAAACAGTGAGCTCGTTGAAACAGGTTCAATTCCTCTTTTAGGGGTATTCTGTAACTATGAATATGGAAAGAATAATGCAATAGAATATAAACGTGTCTTCCTTGTAGGGTCTGATGAATTTCTTTCACCGGAATATACAAGCGGAGAATATGGAAACCCATACATTTTCTATGGTATGGCTCGAGCAGCAACAAACAATGAAATTATACCCGATGAAATAAACTACGTTAAACTTGATAATGAAGCGTTGAACGCTGAACTTTTAACGAGCGACGTTGCACAGAAATGGGCTCTCAGAGTTTCTCTTTATATTCCTGCCTTGATACTTATTATTGGTGGGATTGTTTGGCTCAGGAGGCGTCATTTATAATGAGTTTAAGTAAAAGAATAAAATCCATTATTATTATTTCATTGCTCGCTGTTTTAGTTGTATGCGGATATTATCTTGTCAATTATTTTATATATGGTTTTTCAGATGATTCGGAATATAAGTTTACCGATGATGAAATTTCCCAGTTGAAAGATATTAACGGGGTTGAAATTTATATTCTTCAACCTGAGTATATGTTTTACGTCAAGGCTGATGACTCAAAAGAGGTCGAAAAAAATGGGTTTTCCCTCCCCTCTGCGTCTGTACTCGGCGAAAAATTGGGTGAATCTATCAGAATTTCAATTGTCAAAAGAGGAATAGCTCCCGATACTGGTGAAAGAGCAGACGAATATGAAACCGTTATAAACGGACACTTGCAAACGTTAGATTCTGAGCTTTCGGGTATCAGATATTATCACGATGAAAAAGGCGAATATACGAAGAAATACAAATCTGATGGAGATGGACGCTTTATTGTTTTTAAAAAGGGTGAAACTGTAATAAAAGCTAATTATGACGATTTTTTTGTAACCCTCAAAGATGGAACAAAATATGCTTTTGATAGATGCAAAATAATAAATATAATTAACTCTTTATGCGGAAAAACCCAAATTGAAAATAAATCCCTTGTAGCATTAAACGGATTCGACACAGACGGAGACACGGTAAGCATTACAGGATATCCTTTTGTATTTCCTGCAATTACGTCAAGATATGACGTTGAATACCTTCGTGTGAAAAACGAAAACGGATCTTTTGCTGTTCTTCAGGACGTTGAATCGGGAAATTTTTATTTCGAAGATGCAATAACAATGGCGTATGACGCTGAAAAATTTTCGAAAATGCTTATGTCGGGAATTTATATGCTTTCCAAGGGTAAAGTAGAAAATCCAGTTTCATTGGATGAATATGGGCTTGATAGCGATGAAAATGCTACCGCTATTGTTGAAATTCTCGAAAAGGATGATACATTCCATAGAATCTTAATCGGAAACAAAACTCTTGACGGAAAAGGATATTATGCCAAATATTTTGAAAAAGATTTCGTTTATATAATAAATTCAGATATTGAAAACGGACTTCTTCTTTCCGCTAAAGATTTTCTTCAAACAAATTTGGTTCATACGGTTTCCTCTGTTGAGGGAATATATTCTGTTGACGATATTCATGTTAAGTTTCTCAAAGAAAACAAGGAGCTTCACGTTGTTCTGATGGAGGCCGAAGATGATGACGGTTCGCAAATCTACAGTATATGGAAGATTTTATCTCCAGAGGAGTTAATTCCTATTGGCAGACCTTTTGGGAACCCAAATTCATCAGCATTTACTGAATTTATCCAAAGTGCTGCAACGATGTCAACGGAACAAATCGTTGAATATAAGATGACTGAAATTCCCGTAAACGGAAATATTATTGCGGGTATTTCTGAAGAAGCATTGGAAAAGTATAAGAAAGAAACTATTTTAGGGTTTTCTGATGAGATTTTAAGTAAATACGATTTGAGCGAACCTCGTCTTGAAGTTTCCTATTCTTATCCGTATAAAGACAGCAAATCAAATGAATATACTATAGTTTCCCGTGTGTTTATAAGCAAAGAACAGGCAGATGAGAAATATTATGCATATTCCTATTTATACACTTATGACAGCAACGGAAATCTTACAGAAATTCTTTGTACAGGATGCATAACTACTTTAACCCTTGCGAAGATTAAATGGCTTGAATGGGACGTTATGGACTTCAACAATCAGTTCCTCTATAAGAACTTTTTCTATAATCTTGAATGGATTGAAGTTGAATATAACGGAGAAATATACAGATTTAACGTTGATGGAGATCCTGAAAAAGAAGATATAAATTCTGTAACTCTCGTTCATAACGGAACATCAAAAGACGTGGATATTTTATCATTCAAATATATGTATAGTAAGATTCTTGAAATTTATATGGTTGATGACTATGATATTGCAGATGAAAACCCTAACATGATGTGCAGAATAACCATTCATGCAAAGGGTGGCTCAACTGAGATGAAATTTTTCCGCGTAACGAATACTAAGGCGTTTTATACGTTGAACGGTGAAGGAAAGTATTATGTTAAAGCAACTTCCGTTTTCAATTTCCTCGAAAAATATCAAATGATTTTAGATGGAAAGATTATCACAAGAGATGACCGATAAAGGTTTTGCGATAAAAAAAATAATATTTATAATACTTTCTGCGTCATTTTTATTCATGTCTTCCTGCGGTAAGATTTCCGAAGAAGCATATTTTTCAATTGATAATGCTGTAAATAAAACTAATGCGGAGGCTTTATATAAAGCGTCTTTTGTTCTTGAAGTGAAGAATACGCAAAAACAAGAGCTCGTTATGTTTGTTCAAGGGAATTACGTTATTGATAAATCCAGGTCGATATCTGACGGTGTTTTAATGACGGGCGAACTCGTACAGACAGTATATAATTCTCCATCTTCGTTTGAAATAGCGTTTTATGATGACACATACGTTACCAAATCAAAGGATTATAAAATTTTATCAGATATGGATGAAGATGTACTTTTGAGCCAATTTATGTGCTCCCCCGCTCTTTCTTTTCCCATTGATAAAATAACGTCCATTGATGAATCGTCAGTTTCCAACGGTATTATGTATACAGTTGAAGTTAGCGGTGATGTAAGAACTTATCTCGGACCGCTTTTAGGTGATGATTTATATTCATTTTCTGGAATGAAAAAAGCACAAAAGGAACTTACGGAATATTCTGACGTTATATGTAAATACGTTGTCTCTGAAAATGGTATTTTGTCAAGCCGTGAGACGTCATACAATATTACCGCATATGACACAGTTCCTTATTTTCCCTCGCATCAAGCGACTTTGGATGATTATAAATATAATTTTTCTGTGTCGCTTAAATTAAATTACAAGGCCTTTGGAGACGGAGTTTCTGTTGACGTATCAGAATTCCTTCCCGACAAAGATTCTTCCTCCGAATAATGAAATAATGTAATAGAAAGACCTTCTTTTTCATATACTTTAATGAAAGTATTGAAATGAGAGGTCTTTTATTATGGAGAGAAAACAAGTTAATGCTGCAAATATGCATAGAAATCAATTTAATAAAGGTAAAAATGAGAGTTTGGTTTTATCTGTAATCTATGGAATAATTTCTTGTTTTTCAACGATGGCTATCGTTTCTTTTGCATTTTCATTGCTTTCTTTGAAATTCAGAAACCCTATAAATTTAACAGATATTTTATCTGTTATCTGTGTTGTGTTTGGGGGAATATCAAGCGGTTTTTGCTCTGCTTTAAAGTATAGGAAAAACCCATTTTTGGCATCATTAATATGCAATTCCTTTGTTTCGCTTATTTTTTTTATTATGAATTTAATGTCAGAAAATACAAAAGTTTTAAATATGATTTTCTTCCCTCT
>JAZOCZ010000140.1:0-5342 GCA_045596755.1 Eubacteriales bacterium
AGAACTAAGGTATTTTTGTACCTGATAAGGTCGCTGTTGTGAGACGGTGACGAACTGAGGTGGTACCACGGGATTATTTTCTCGTCCTCTGTATTCTTTTCGGGATGCGGAGGGCGATTTTTGTTTCCTTTACACTCCGAACCAAATTCAAATGAACTGAAAGTTCAAGAAAGGGTGTTGACAAAATGACACAGCAAAACTACTACCAAAAAGACATTGAAACGATGTCGAGAGAAGAAATGAAAAAACTTCAATCGGAAAAACTTGTAAAGCAAGTTAAACACGTTTATGAAAACGTTCCGTATTACCGTGATTTGATGGATAAGAAAGGCGTTACGCCCGATGATATTCACGGCATTGAAGATTTGCACAAACTTCCTTTTCTGACAAAAGCCGACCTTCGTGATGCGTATCCTTGCGGACTTCTTGCGAAACCTCTTGAAGAATGTGTTCGTATTCATTCCACGTCTGGAACAACGGGACGTCGCGTAGTTGCATTCTATACCCAGAATGATATTGATTTGTGGGAGGATTGTTGTGCACGTGCCATAGTTGCGGTTGGCGGAACGAAAAAGGATGTGTGTCAGGTTGCATATGGCTACGGACTGTTCACAGGCGGTTCAGGTCTTCACGGCGGTTCTCATAAGGTGGGATGCCTTACGCTTCCTCTTTCTTCGGGTAACACCGAACGTCAGATTCAGTTTATGACAGACTTGAATGCAACTATTCTTTGCTGTACTCCTTCTTATGCTGCATATCTTGGTGAATCTTTGAAGGAACAGGGATATAAACCTGAGGATATTCCTTTGAAAGCAGGTATATTCGGAGCAGAGCCATGGACGGAAGAAATGCGTAAAGGCATTGAAGCAACCCTCGGAATCAAAGCGTATGATATTTACGGACTTACGGAGACATCTGGTCCTGGTGTTGCGTTTGAATGTAGCGAACAGAAGGGTATGCACGTAAACGAAGACCACTTCTATGCAGAAATAATTGATCCCGACACGGGTGAGGTTCTTCCCGAAGGAAGCAAGGGCGAACTTGTGTTCACGTCTCTTGACAAGGAGGCGTTTCCCCTTCTTCGTTACCGTACACGTGATATCTGCGTTCTTTCCCGTGAGAAGTGTTCATGCGGACGTACTCTTGTAAAAATGGCAAAGCCCATGGGCAGAACTGACGATATGCTTATTATCCGCGGTGTAAACGTATTCCCAAGCCAGATAGAAACCGTTCTTCTTAAAGAAGGATATGAGCCGAACTATCAGATAGTGGTTGACAGAGTTAAAAACAACGATACCTTCGACGTAAACGTTGAAATGCCACCCGAAATGTTCACCGATAAGGTAAGCGACATTATGAAAATGGAAAAATCCCTTGCAGGCGCAATGAAAACGATGCTTGGCATAAATCCTGCGGTACATCTTGTTCCTCCGAAATCCATCGCAAGAAGCGAAGGTAAGGCAGTCCGCGTTGTTGATAAACGTAAGTTGATATAAGAAAGGAGAAACGAAAATGGCTATTAAACAGTTAACAGTATTTGTTCAGAATAAAAAAGGAACGGTTGTTGCAGTAACCGACATCCTTTCCAAAAATAATATCAATTTAAGAGCACTCTCTATTGCTGAAACTCAGGATTTTGGTATTCTCCGTATGATTGTAAGCGATGAAAGTACCGCAGAAAAAGTTCTTGCTGACAACGGATATATTATCAAGGTTATCGACGTTGTAGGCGTTAAGATTGGCGACGCTCCCGGAAAACTTACGGAAGCCCTTGGTGTTCTTGATAAAGTGGATATCAACGTGGAATACCTTTATGCTTTCATGGCTCGTACAGAGAAGCACGCTTACGTTGTTCTTAGGGTTGAGGATAATACTGCGGCAGAATCCGCCCTTACAAACGCAGGATTCAAAATGATTTCCGAAGCTGATATCAACAAATTATAAAATGCGTTTCGAGTTATTGCAAATACGAAACATACGTTTGCAATAACTCGATTTTCTTAAATAACTTTATTTTATGGCAGGTGGAATTTATGAAGATAAAAATGCGTGAGATGTCTTATGACGAGGTTCTACAATTACCTCGTTTGAAGCAAAGAAAACCGTTGAAATCCAGTCGATTTCTTGCTACGGTTGTTCGCATTGTATCTGCCCCTACGTTGAAAAAGATTAAATTTTCCTACACAACGGAACGCATGGAGAAAGTTGGAAAACAGCCTTGTCTTATTCTTATGAACCATTCAAGTTTTACGGATATGAAACTTGCTTTCGGTATATTTTACCCAAGAAGGATGGGAATCGTTACGTCCGTTGATGCCATGACGGGCATTTTAGGAAAACTTATGCGGCTTTTGGGATGTACGCCTACTCATAAATACGTTTCCGATATATCGTTGATAAGCGATATAAAATATATGTTGATGAAAAACAAAACGAGTGTGCTTATGTATCCCGAAGCAGGATATTCTTTTGACGGGCGTGCTACGGCTTTACCCGAAGGTCTTGGTACTCTGATGAAACATTTAGGCGTCCCTGTTGTAACGGTCATTACACAAGGTGCTTTTCACCGTGATCCGCTTTACAATATGCTTCAGATTCGTAACGTAAAGGTGAGCGCACACGTTAAATGTATAGCAACACCTGAAGAAATAAAGGAAAAAACTGTGGAAGAACTCGACTCTTTGCTGAATGAAGCCTTTTCCTTTGATAACTTTGCATGGCAAAGGGATAACAAAATTTCCATAGACGTACCGTTCCGTGCTGACGGATTGCATAGAATTTTATATAAATGTCCATGCTGTAAAGGTGAGAATAAAATGGAAGGCAAGGGAATTTTTCTCACGTGCCATGCTTGCGGTAAACGTTGGGAAATGGATGAGTACGGCAGTCTTAACGCTGTCGGAGCGGAAACTGAGTATTCTCATATTCCCGATTGGTACACTTGGCAAAGAGAATGCGTGCGTAAGGAACTTGAAGACGGGACTTATCTTCTGGATGTGGATGTCGATATTGCCATACAAGTTAATCTGGACGGTATTTGCAAAATAGGGAAGGGACGTTTGATTCATAACGCAGACGGATTTCATTTAACGGGTGCAAACGGTAAATTGGATTATAAACAGTCTCCCGTGTTTTCGCACACTTTATATTCAGATTATTATTGGTATGAAATTGGTGACGTAATAGGAATCGGAGATAATGAGTTTTCATATTTCTGTTTCCCAAATGGAAACGTTTCGGTTACGAAAGTACGTCTTGCCACGGAAGAAATATATAAAATGAAAAGAGTAAGAAGGCGTTCTAAAACAAAATCTGACAAGACGTAACGGAGATAATAATGACAAGTAAAGAAATACAAACGTTGCTTGAAAAACAACGTGTATATTACAGAAGCGGAGTGACAATACCCGTAAAATTTCGTTTGGAACAGTTGGAGAAACTTTATAAAGCCATACAGAATTATCAATCAGAAATCAATGATGCTTTGAAAAACGACCTTGGAAAAAGTCATTACGAAGGTTTTATGTGCGAAATCGGTTTGGTGCTTACTGAAATTTCATATATGTTAAAGCATACGAAGAAATTTGCAAAAAGAAAAAGGGTTTCAACACCCTTGGCACAATTTCATTCTCATAGTTACGTTCAGCCTGTTCCCTTGGGAAATACGCTCATTATGAGCCCTTGGAACTATCCTTTTTTGCTGTCGATTGAACCTTTGGTAAATGCAATTTCTGCGGGTAATACGGCAATAATAAAGCCAAGTGCATATTCTCCTGAAACGAGCAAAATCGTTGAAAAAATCATAAATGAGTGTTTCTCTCCCGAATACGTTGCCGTTGTTACGGGTGGCAGGAACGAAAATAAGGCACTCCTCGAACAGAAATTCGACTTTGTTTTTTTTACGGGAAGTCAGGCTGTGGGCAAAGAGGTTTTACGCCATGCGGCAGAGCATCTTACTCCCGCGGTGCTTGAACTCGGAGGCAAAAGTCCTTGTATCGTAGATGCAAGCGCGAACCTTGAACTTGCCGCAAGGAGAATTGTGTTCGGAAAATATCTCAACTGCGGTCAGACCTGCGTTGCGCCTGATTACGTGCTTTGTGAACGTTCGATAAAAGACGGATTTGTAAAGGCAGTTATTGATGAAATTAAAAAGCAATACGGAGAAAATCCACTTGAAAATAAGGATTACGGCAAAATTATCAACGAAAAACACTTTGCCCGTATTTGCGAATTGATTGATAAAAATAAAGTCGTTTGTGGCGGTAACGTAAATCCCGATACTTGTCAGATAGCTCCAACGGTAATGGATAACGTAACTTATGACGATGCGGTAATGGGTGAGGAAATTTTCGGTCCTGTTATGCCTATTCTCACTTTTGACGATTTCGATTCCGTGATAGATACCCTTAAAACTAAAGATAAACCCCTTGCACTTTATCTTTTTACAAACAATGAAAAACACAAAGAAAGAGTAACAAAAGAACTTTCCTACGGTGGCGGATGTATAAATGACGTAATTATTCATCTTGCCACAAGCGAGATGGGTTTTGGCGGAGTAGGGGAGAGCGGAATGGGTTCGTACCATGGGAAGAGCGGCTTTGATGCCTTCTCTCATTATAAATCCATAGTTGATAAAAAAACTTGGATGGATCTGCCTATGCGATATCAACCGTATAAAAAAATGTATGAAAAACTGTTGCACGTCTTTTTGAAGTAAATAACAGAATGAAAGCATATCCGAGCCGAAATTGCAAAAACTATTCCTAATAAACTTGGAGGAATCGTTATGGAATCAATTTGGGCAAAGGAGTTACCGCGTTTGCGATTTGATGCGATTAAAGGTAATAAAAAAACCGATGTTCTTATTATAGGCGGTGGAATTGCAGGAATTTTATGTGCCTGTAAACTCAAAAATGCAGGAGTGGATTGTATGCTGGTTGAAGCATCGGAAATATGCGGAGGCATAACCCGAAATACTACGGCAAAAATAACTTTGCAACACGGCTTGATATACGACAAAATGATACGTCGGTTCGGAGAGGGAAAGACGAAACTATATGTAAACGCACAACTCAAAGCAATGACAGAGTATTCCAGACTTTGCGGGAATATTGATTGCGATTATGAAACAAGGGATTCATACGTCTATTCCGTTGATAACATAGAGAAAATTAAAAACGAAGTTTACGCATTGAACCGCCTGGGCGTTAAAGCTGAATTCTTTAATGATTGCGAACTTCCGCTTTCCATTGCGGGTGCGGTGTGCGTTAAAGACCAAGCACAGTTTCATCCATTGAAATTTATCTATGGAATTGCAAAAAAACTTCCTATTTATGAATATA
>JAZOCZ010000141.1:0-2370 GCA_045596755.1 Eubacteriales bacterium
GTTTCCTCGAAAACCGTTTTTATAATGCGTCTCAACATTATAATGTTTATGAAAGGAACAAGTCCGAAAAGGATTCCGAAAAGTCTGTGCTTTATTCCAAGTTGCAAGGAAAACAAATAAACACAGAAAATCCCGTTCCAGAAAATAATTGCGTGGGCAATAAAGCAGAAAAGAACGCTGAACAGAAATTCCTTCCACTCCCAGACTATAATACCATATATTATTTGAAATAGGAAGGAAAAAACTGCGGACGTAACTAAAGACGTCAGCAAAATTCCTCCGTGATAGCAAATCTTAAGTCTGAAAGAGCTGATTCCTCCTGAAAACATTCCTGCCGTAAGATTGAGAAAGGAAAAAATCAAAACGCAAACTGTAAAGAGTTTCCATTCGCCCCAAACGGCTCCGTAGGAATTTGAAAGAACCGCAAAGGCGATAGCGTAAATAAAGGAAATTAAAAAAGTTTTTATTTTGAAACTCTTTTGAAGTTTGAATTTATTTGTGGCTTCAATTGTGTTTTTTTCTGTATTCATAAAAATCCCTCTGACACGAAAAGCCTCTCCACGTGGAGAGGCATTCGCGCAAAAAATAAAAAAGAAATTAAAGAAAGAAAAAAAAGATGTTGTTTTGGAGTTTATTCATGAAAGTCAGTAATTGCAAAGTTTAGAAGAAAACAACAATACGAAAATTTGTTTAATTTGTTTTTTTGTTTGCTTTCCACAAATTCAGTATAGCATACAAAAAAGTGTTTGTCAATATTTTTTAGAAAAATAATTAGGCATTAGTCATTAGGAAAGGAAATTTTTCTTCACTGCGTTCGAAAAATATTTTATATAATTGCTTTTCGTACGCAGTGAGAAAAGCTACCTTTATTCCGCATTCCGAATTCCTAATTCCGAATTTATGAAAACCTCCTGCCTCATGCCTTAGCGAAGCAAATTGACAAATTTCTATTATTTACGAAAAATATCTTGACAAATTGACAAAAAGGCTGTATATTTATATTTTGTTATAGGATAGATTCAGAATGGGAATTTTCACCCGTTTACATTTATCTGAATTCGAAATTTACTTTAATATTACAAGAACTGCACAGGGGAATTTTGAAAAATGGAAAAAAATTTAACTGACGTTCCCATCACGGTGGGTAACTCCGCAAACACAATTCTGAGTCTCAGAAACATTTCAAAAACCTATGATGATGACCTCATCCTCAACGGAATTTCTCTTGATATAAAGGATAAGGAATTCGTAACCCTGCTTGGTCCTTCGGGTTGTGGTAAAACAACAACTCTCCGTATAATTGCGGGATTTGTCAATCCCGACGAAGGAGACGTATATTTCGAAGGGAAGCGAATAAACGATATTCCTCCTCATAAACGTAACGTTAATACAATTTTTCAGAAATACGCTCTTTTCCCCCATCTCAACGTATGGGATAACGTGGCTTTCGGTATGCGCATACAGAAGAAACCCGAATCGGAAATCAAAAAGACCGTTAAAGAAATGCTTGAGCTTGTAAACCTTAAAGGGTTTAACCGCAGAGACGTAAACTCTCTTTCAGGCGGTCAGCAGCAGCGAGTTGCAATAGCGAGAGCATTGGCGGTAGGTCCTCGTGTTCTTCTCCTTGACGAACCATTGGGCGCGTTGGACTTAAAGCTTCGTAAAGATATGCAGATGGAGCTTAAAAAGATTCAGCAAAGATTGGGAATAACCTTTATTTACGTTACTCACGATCAGGAAGAAGCTCTTTCCATGTCTGATACGGTTGTTGTTATGGATGGCGGTATAATCCAGCAGGTAGGAACGCCTACTGACATTTATAACGAGCCTAAAAACGCATTCGTTGCGGACTTTATCGGAGAGAGTAACATAGTTGACGGCTTGATGCTTTCAGACTTCAAGGTTCGTTTTTCGGGCAAGGATTTTGACTGTCTCGACAAAGGCTTCGGAAAAAATACCCCTGTTGACGTTGTAGTTCGTCCTGAGGACGTGGATATAGTTCCTGTAGAAAAAGGAATGCTTACGGGTACGGTTACTTCCGTAACCTTCAAAGGCGTCCATTATGAAATTATTGTTGATATCGGCGGCTTCAAGTGGATGATACAAACAACGGATTTCGTTGGCGAAGGCGCAAATATCGGATTATTTATTGAACCCGATGCAATTCACGTTATGAATAAGTCCGAATATTCGGGCAAATTCGGTGATTACAGTAGCTTCAGTGACGAAATGGACCAGCTTTCCAACCCTGACGTTCTCGGTGAGGTGTAAGGGATGGAGAAAAAAAGTCTGGGTCAAAAGCTAATAAACGCCCCTTATCTTCTTTGGGCGGTAATATTTATTGTTGTTCCTCTCGTTGTTGTTGCATGG
>JAZOCZ010000142.1:0-9319 GCA_045596755.1 Eubacteriales bacterium
GCTGCCACACCTTATGTCTCGTTTCATCTGCCACAGGCAGCACTCGACAACGGTTCCAAACTGAGCCACACCCCGATGATTGCATAACTAATATACTTATTAAAATTTTCGAAGAAAAACACTGTCGCGTTTTCCAAACGCACTTCCTGTTGCGGTAACTTAAAAATCTGCTTTGCCATTATATCATTTAAGAAATAAAAAGTCAATTGGTTTTTGGAAATTTTCCAAATTTAAGACTTAAGATTTTATAACTCCAAATTATTAAAAGAGCAAGATTATTCCAAGATGAAATTACACTTGCTCTTTCTTTGAAAATCAGAAATGTATTTTTTTTGATTGGTAATTGTATAAAGATTAGTAATTCCGTTGTTTCATTAGAGGCGATATTTTTAACGGTAATTACGTTATTTCTTCGGAGTTGTTTTCTTCATTTTCAAAATAAACATATCCGTCGAATTCATTCCAAAATGAGATAACAGCATTTTTGTACTCTTCGGGAGCGATATAGAAGCTCATTGCGTGGTCTGCTCCTGGGACAACGAGAAGTTTTTTGGGGGAGGAACATGCTTTGTAATTTTCATAAGTCATGGTAACGGGGACAAAATGGTCGTCAGTACCGTGAATGAATAAAACGGGGATTTTCGTATTTTTTAAAGATTCCAATGCAGAGAATTCTTTGGTTCCCATTTGGATTTTTTTCTTGCATATATCGTCTGCAATTTTTCCGATAATGCCATACGCCAATTTCATATTGTTGTTTGCGACATGTTTCCATATGGCGTGAGGGGAAGTGAAACCGCAATCTGCAATAATTCCCTTTACTTTTTCTGGCATTTCGAGGTTTGATGCCATAAGGACTGTTGCGGCTCCCATAGATACACCTGCAAGATATATGGGAAGGTCGAAACGTTCGTTTGCATATTTTACCCATTCCAAGCAATCGAATCTTTCAATAAGACCAAATCCCATATAGTCGCCACCACTTTGACCTTGCCCTCTTTGTTCTGCATATAAAACGGTGCACTTATTCTGATGGAAAAAGTCTGCCATCATTCCGAAATCCTCACCGTATGATGATCTCCAACCATGCATGGCGATAATAAATCTTTCAGCTTTTTCGCATTGGTAAATGTGCCCCAGAAGTTTTGTGCCGTCGTAACTTGAAATTTCAACGGCTTCCATTTCTTTTTGCGAAAGTTCTTTAGCAGATGTCAACCTTAAATCCATGAAAACTTTGTCTTCTTCAAAACCCGTTATGATCTTTTTGGCTTTTGGGGTTTGTTTTATATTATCAAGACCGTTTCTTTCAAGAGCAATTTTGACAAGCGTGTTGGTCAGCAGGTAGGAAGCGGAGGCTATTGCGGAAAAGCCAACTCCCAATATTCCTGCACTTATTATAAGTTTTTTTGTTTTCTTGTTCATAGCCTTTAATTCTTTTTATTGATGCCTTGTTGAATAAGTCCCTTCTCAATCAACGTGTTAACAACTTCTTTTCCCATAATTTCATCGGGAACGAGGGAATTTGGCGGGAATATATCAGTTGATGCTGACTGTGACGGCTGAATAGTTTGTTCTTTAGAAATTTCCTCTTTTATAACCCTGTCTAAAATTGTTGATACAAATTCAAAACATTTAACGAGACGTTCGTTGTTTAGGTCTGAATTTTCTGAATACTTTACTTTCGTTATGGGATTTATACCTTCGGAAAGCATATCCATATATGATTTTGCATGTTTTATTACGTCGATTTCTTTCATAACCGAACCTTGCCTTTGTAATTCTTTACAAAACTATTTTATCATAATTTTTCAGAAATTCAAGGCTATTTTACTAAATTCCTTCGATAAATAATTGAAAAACGTTAAAAACAATTAAGAGAATATTTACAGATGAATGTTTTATGTTTGTATTCAATATGTTAAAATTAAAATACATTATTATGTTTGGAGTATTTGCCATGAAGGAGTATTTTATTCTTTATAATCCATTCGCGGGTAACGGAACGGGAGAAAAATCGGCAATTAAAATAAAGCAGAGAATAGAACCAAAAATGGAGCACCCTGTTGGGCTTGTGAATATGACAAAGGTAGAAGACTATAAGGAGTTTTTTTCTGCTCATGAGGATGCAGGTATAATAATCTGTGGCGGGGATGGAACTTTGAACCGCTTTATAAATGATACGTCAGAAATTGATTTAAAAAACAAAATATATTATTGCGCTATTGGAACGGGAAACGATTTTCTTCGTGACATAGGCGAAACGAAAAAGAAAATGCCTGTTGAAATAAGTGAGTACATAAAGAATCTTCCCGTTTGTGAGGTTGACGGCAAAAGTTATAGATTCATAAACGGAGTTGGATATGGTATAGACGGATATTGTTGTGAAGAAGGAGACAGAATCAAGGAAAAATCCAAACGCAAGGTCAATTATTCCTTAATCGCCCTAAAAGGATTGGTTTACGGATTTAAACCAAAAAACGCAACGGTGACTGTTGACGGTGTGGTTCATAAATTTGAAAAAGTGTGGATCGCCCCCGTTATGAACGGAAGATATTATGGCGGCGGAGTTATGGCTGCCCCAGCTCAAAAAAGAATAAGCGAAGAACGAACCCTTTCTGTCACCATCCTTCGAACCAATAACAAATTTTCAGCCTTGCTTTATTTTCCAACATTATATAAAGGGAAACATACGAAATTGAAACATGTTTCAACTATCCTGATGGGTAAGGTGATAACGGTTGAATTTGACGAACCTTCTCCTTTGCAGATTGACGGCGAAACATTTCATAACATAAAAAGATACACAGCTTATGCTTATGGCACTGTAAATAATCCGTTGAAAAAGGAAAAAGAAGAAGCATTGGTATAATTTAAATAAATTCTAAAATTGCATCTTCAAGGCACATAGGTGTAACGGAAAATTCCACTGTCTTTTCGAATATGGAAATTGCTTCATTCTTTCTCCATTCGAAATTTGTAACTAAAGATTCCTCGTATTGACAGGTTGAGTTTTTACTTGGAATTTTCAATGCCTTGATGTCAAAGGTTCTTTTGTTTCTTCTGACGGTTCTCTCGAATAATTGATATTCAACTTTGAAATCGGGAAAATTTCTTTCCGCTTTGTAAATCAATTTTTTATTTGTTTGTATTTCCATATTCTACCCGAATAAAAGTTTTTTGTCTGAGATGGTTGAATAATATCAGAAAAATTACTTTTTGTAAAGCAATCAGAATATGAAGGTTGTTTTAATAGATTCGAAACTCTGTACATATTTATGGCGGAATAACGTTTTTTTGTGCTTTTTCATTGTATTTGAATCGGAAAGTTCATGGGAATATGCTTAAAAAAACTTTTTGTAAATTAAACTCATAGATTTATTGAGATAAAAAGAGGGTCGAAAATGCATAACGCGGAACTTAAAACTCTTGAAAATTTAAAAGAAAAAATGACAACTATTCCTGGGCAACTTGGAATGTATTATAAAAATCTGGAAAGCGGTTTTGAATATGGAATAAGGGAAAATGATGCATTTTTTGCGGCAAGTGTTATTAAATTCCCTCTTTTCATGCATGTGTTGAACCAATGCGAAGAAGGAAGAATGTCTCTTTACGACAAACTTTATGTGGAAAATGAAGAAAAAGTTCCGAGTTGTGGTGCTTTGAATTTGTTTACAGATTCTATATTGGTTGATATTTTAACTCTTTGCAAACTCATGATTTGTATAAGCGATAATACTGCAACAAACCGTCTTATAAAGCATTGTACCATTGAAGGTATTGAAAAGGGGTTTGTTTCGATGGAACTTGAAAAAACTAAAATAAGACGCCGACTTTTTGATAGCGAGGCGTCTGCAAGGGGAATAGAAAATACGATTTGCCCCAAAGAGATAGGTATGTTGCTTGAAAAACTCTACAAGGGTGAATTTATAAACGAGGAAAAAAGCAGTCTCGTTTTAGACGTTTTGAAAAGACAGCAGATCAATCATAAGATGGGCGGTAAACTGAAAGAAGTTTGTATTGCTCACAAAACGGGTGAGGATTATATGTTGAGTAATGACGTTGGCATAGTCTTCGCAAAATCTCCATTCATACTTTGCTTTGCAGGCTATGATACAGACGTATACAAATGGGAAGACTTTATCCGCAACGCAACCTACGAACTTTTTGAAGCACAAAGCGATTTATGAAAAGTGAATTTACTCAAATAAAATAAATCTGGAATAATACAAATTGATAATCTCAATAATATACTCCCTCGAACGTTTTTGTAATCGTTGAGGGAGTGATTTTTATTCATCGGTTTTATGGATTTCCGTGGTTTCACAAATTTCTGAATTTTCGGAAACGTTTTCTATGTAAGATTCTTCATTGGTTTGACGAAGTGTATTTTCGCGTTTTAAAGTTGCTTCTTTGATAAGTACGTATGCAGTTGATGCGACAGGAACGCTTAACAACATTCCAAATACACCGCCAACCCCGCCGCCAACCGTAACTGCGGCAAGTATCCAAAGCGCAGGAAGATTAACTTTGCTTCCCATTACTTTTGGATAAATAAGATTGTTTTCAAGTTGTTGCAAAATAACGAGATATATAACGAAAATCAAGGCTTTTACGGGAGATACAGTCAGAATCATAAAAGCACCAACCCCAGCACCGATAAATCCGCCCACGACGGGAACAAGAGCTGTTATACCAACCAAAACACCAACCATGGGAGCATATGGGATTCGGAGGATAAACATACCAATCATACAAAGCGTTCCGAGAATAACTGCTTCAAGGGTTTGCCCTGATATAAAGTTGCTGAAGTTTTTACCGGCAACAGCACAGATGTGAAGGATAGTTTCTGATGCTTTTTGGGGAAGCCATGCACCAATAAATCTTCTTGATTGATTTTTGAGTTTGTCTTTGCTGAACAGAATATAAATTGCAAAGACGAAGGAAATAAAGAAGTTGAATACTCCACCTATTAAGTTGCTTATGGTGGAAAAAGCCGTGTTTACAATATTTCCGCCTTGATCTTTCAGAAAACCTTGCGCTTTTTCTATAAGCTCGTCCCAGTTTGTTGCCTCTATGAATTCACCAATGGGAATTCCTGCAAATTCTATTTTAGCATCGGTTTTGAGCTTGTTTATAATGTCTGTTGCACCTTGAATGATTATTTTGAACGAAGCTACAAGTTCAGGGATAACAAGACAGATCATACCCGCTATTATTCCGAGTATTATTGCGAGAGATATTATGAATGAAAATGGTCTTCTCAGCTTTATAAGCAATGGTTTTTTCGTTTTTTTCCAAAGGAATGATTCGAAAAAGCTCATGGGAACGTTCAATATCAAAGAAAAAAAGAAGCCAAGCAAAAGGGGGGATATTATGTCAGCAAAAGTTGAAATGGCCTTTGAAACTGAATCCAGATTCTGGAAAGTTACAAACAGTAAAATACAAACTGTGGCAATTCCTATTATCCAAAGTGAGAATTTTTTCTTGTTTTCGGGTATGATTTTCATATTTCTCCTTATTTTTATGCCTTTGTTTTAAAGTTCTTCAACAACAATAACTCCGGATATTTCGGAAATTTGTGCCATGATTTCATCATGGGGACATCTTTTATTGAAACGTATAGTGAAAACTACGTTACAACTTTCTCCTTCCGTTCCGTATTTCTTGTTGAATTCGATATCGGTGATTGTTGCCGCTTGTTCGCTGAAATTTGAAAGAATCGTATCAAGAACAGAAGGATTTTCAAATTCTATGTAAACCGTCATAAGCTTTGCTGTGGAAATTATAAAATGTTCAAATCTTACGAGACCGATTTCAGCAATAAGAACAAGAATAGAGGCAATAAATGCTGCTTCGTAATATCCTGCTCCGATGGCAAGACCTATGATAGCCGAAGTCCAGAGTCCTGCGGCGGTTGTCAACCCCTTGACTTGTCTGCGTGCTGTAACAATAATAGTTCCAGCACCGATAAAACCCATGCCTGAAATAACCTGTGCGCCTATTCTCATAGGGTCGGTAGACATTCCTTGGGTGTATATATAAAGACCCGTGAGCGTGGTTATCATTGCACCGATACATATAAGAGTATGTGTTCTGAAACCTGCACCGCGTCTTTTGTATTCTCTTTCCAAACCGATAATCCCGCCGCATATCATAGCGACGGCAAATCTGAAAAACACTCCTGCGAAACCTGCTCCGCGAAGCATTTCTATAATTTCAGAAAATTTCATGTTCTTCGCCTCCTAATTATTCTTCTTCAATGGATATAACGCCTTCAATTGATGCGATAGCGGCAATAACCTCGCTATGCCTTCTTCTTTTAGGCATTCTCATTTCTATAAGAACGTTCGGAGCTTCGTTCTTTAAATTTTTGATGTTTGTAATTTCGGAATCGTATATTTTGATATCCATGCTTTTTATCGTTTCAAATAAGCCGTGAAGAACGGATGTGTCAGTTACGATAACGTTGACGTTCATGTTCTGCGAAATTGAAATCAAATTTTTTTCAAGACCAGTAAAATAAGATATTGTAAGCCATATAACTACACATGCGACAATGGCACACTCAAAAAATCCTGCTCCGATGCAAAGACCCATACATGCACAAGTCCAAAGTCCTGCGGCAGTTGTGAGTCCTTTAACGTGTTGCCCTGTTACCATAATTGTACCGGCACCGAGAAAACCGATACCATTTATAACTTGCGCTCCAAGTCGGGAAATATCAGTATTTACATGCAGAACATCAAAGGCGTATCTGCTTATGCACATAGCAAGAGTTGCTCCCATGCAAACGATAATATGCGTTCTGTATCCCGCAGGGCGTCTTTTCCTTCCGCGTTCTATTCCGATGATGCCGCCGAATAATACCGCAAGTGTTAATTTGAAAGCGAGAGCGGCAAAGCCCGAACCTCTTAAATTGTCTAATATTTCTAAAAAAACTTTCATTAAACTTTGTCCTTGTATCTTATGATTAAAGAGTTACGTATTTTTTATATATGTTCTTGTTCAGTATAACATGACAATGTTGAAAAGTCAACAAAAAACGACAAAAAGAAACGTTTGAGGTTGGGAAAGATGTAAAAAAGGTTAACACAACGTGATAAAAATTTTCATTTATGACATTGAATTGTTGTTTTAAAAGTGATAAAATATAAACACTCTTATATTATGGAGGAAAATTTTGGCAGATAAATATGAATTGATAAATGACGAAATGTCTCAAAAAATTGTAGATGCGGCGGGTGAACTTGTTACCTTGTACGGAAGGGAAGGCGTTACCGTAAGAAGCATTCTCAGAAAATTGGAGATTACCAACAGAGTTTTTTATAACAGATTCCATAACGTTGAAGAAGTTCTTGAAATTCTCTATTTTAAAATGGTAACGAAAATAAGAGAGAGCATTTCTGTCAAAATAGATACGGAAAAAGATTTCTTTGAACAAGTTACAGATATGGTTGTAAACACCTTATCCATGACCTATGACCATAAAAAAAGATTCAACGATTATTGCTTCAAAAGTGATTCTATGTCGAGAAGTAATTTTGAGTGGTGGACGCAGGAAATTAAAAACCTCATTGAATACGCCAAGGAGCGTGACTTGGTAAAAGATATTGACTCTGAAGGCTTTAGTTATGCAATATGGTGTTTTTGCAGAGGATATAACGCTGATGCGGTCAGCAGAAATCTTCCAAAGGAAGAGGCAATAAGAAATTTCAGATATTGCTTCGGCTTTTTGCTTGATGGAATAAAGAAAGACAGGAGTGATAAAATATAGGAGTGAGTTTGTTTATTTTTTTGGCACACAATGTGCTAACCAGTGATTTTTATACTCTTTAGTTTATTTTGATTTTATTGTTTGGGTCTATTTTGATTTTAATTGAAAGAAAGTAAGGATTATGATATGAAAAAAGAAATACTGCATGAAAAAAGAGAATTTGACAACGTCAGACAACTTGTAGAATTTGCAGCAGAACAATATGTCAATAAATGTGCTTATTCCTATAAGCCAAATCCTGCAAAAAATGACGTTAAAAGAATAACGTTTTCACAATTAAGAGATGACGTTCGTGCATTGGGAAGCCAACTTCTTTCCATGGGATGTGCAGGAAAGCATTGTGTGCTTATCGGTGGGTTTTCTTATCAGTGGGCTTTGACCTATTTTGCTGTTTTGTCCATTGGCGGTGTTCTTGTTCCCCTTGACGGTGAATGGAACGAAAAGGATTTGGCTGACACTTTCGAAAAGGCTGACGGAAAATTCCTTTTCTGCGACGAGGAACTTTCTGCAAAAGCAGAATATATTGCAGAGAGAGTTGCACTTGATGAACCTCCCGTATATCTTCGCGCAAAGGAAAAAGAAAGAAATCTCCTTTCCTTGAAGGCATTGGGCGAAATGAAATTTGCCAAATCACCTGATTTGTATTTTGATGCTCCTATTGATGATAAAAAACTTGCCATTCTTGTTTTCACATCGGGTACAACGGGAAAAGGTAAAGGCGTTATGCTCAATCAGAAAGCAATTCTTTCTGACCTTTCCGAAGTAATTCAATACGTTGATTTTTCCGATAAAACTGTCGGAGTTCTTCCTCCACACCATACTTACGGTTCTTCCGTTATGCTTATAGGTCACGTTATGATTGGCTGTGAAGTTTATATTTCCGCTGGCCTTAAATACGTTTCAAAAGAACTTAAAGAACAGCGCCCCGGACATCTTATCCTCGTACCTTTGTATCTTGAAACTTTCTACCGTAAGATTCTTTCCACTGTTAAAAGACAAGGTAAAGAAGAAGTGCTTGCTAAAACTATGAAAGTGAGCAACGCTTTGCTTAAAACGGGTATCGATTTGCGTAAAAAATTGTTTTCGTCTGTTCGCGAAGCCTTTGGCGGTGAACTAAGAATGGTTATATCGGGTGGTGCACCGATCAACAGTGAAATAATCGATTTCTTTGATGCTCTCGGTATTTCTACTCTCAACGGTTACGGAATCACAGAATGTGCGCCTATCGTTGCAGTTAACAGAAGTAGAAGAACCGTTGCAGGAAGTGTTGGCCCTGTTCTTGGAATAGATACGGTTAAAATCGATAATCCCAACGAGGATGGCGAGGGAGAAATCCTCGTTAAAGGCTCAAACGTTATGATAGGATATTATAAAGACCCCGAAGCAACAGCGGCGGCGTTTGACAAAAACGGATATTTCAGAACGGGAGATTATGGTAAACTCGATGAAAACAATGTTCTTTATATAACGGGAAGAAAGAAAAATCTTATTATCCTTTCCAACGGTAAAAACGTATATCCCGAAGAAATTGAAAACGAACTAATT
>JAZOCZ010000143.1:0-14120 GCA_045596755.1 Eubacteriales bacterium
CCAGAAGTGCTTCGAAAGCATCGGCAATAATGCTTTTTCTTCCTCTGCCGTGGGTCAGAACTTCACCTCGTCCAAGGAGAATGTAATCGCCAAGAGATATTTTGGAGGCAATTTCATACAGAGAGTTTTCGCAAACGACAGCCGCCCTTGTTTTGGTAAGGTCTCCTTCGCTGAATTCTGAATTGAGAGAAAACAGATATTCGGAAGTTACTATGGATAAAACCGAATCACCTAAAAATTCAAGTCTCTCATTATCAACAGTTTTTTTATCCTTATGTTTATTCTCGTTAGAAAACGAAGAATGGGTGAGAGCTGTTTTTATATATTCTTTGTTTTTAAATATGTACCCTATCTCTTCTTCAAGCATCGATACAGATTTGAGAGATGGGGAATAAGTATTGTTTTCCATTTTTATATTCCTGATTTTTTATTTCTGATTTTCTGAAATAATTTCTGCAACGTTTGATTGATAATAAAGTTTTGCTTGTCTTATGCAGGTTTCAATGCTTCTTGCATCTGAAGAACCGTGAGCCTTGATAACGGGTTTTGCAATTCCAAGGAATGGAGCACCGCCAAATTCACGGTGGTCGATGGATTTTTTCAATTTATTAAGTTCGGGTTTTACGAGAAGCCCCGAAACCATCGTAACGGGAGAAGCATGGAACATAGAAGTGAGTTTTTTCTTGAAAAATACACCCATGCCTTCAATAAGTTTAACGGTTACGTTACCTGTGAATCCATCGCATACCGCAACGTCAACGACACCGCAAGGTAAATCTCTGCCTTCGCAGTTTCCAATGAAGTTTATAGGGAGATTTTTGAGTAAAGGAAGGGTTGCGAGACAAAGTTCATTACCCTTTGTTTCTTCTGTACCGTTGTTAAGCAGACCGACTCTTGGATTTTCAACGCCGAGAACTTTTTCAACGTAGATAGAGCCAAGAAGCGCAAATTGTTCAAGGTTTTCGGGTAATGCAGAGGGGTTTGCACCGGAATCCAAAAGCAAAAACGGTTTTTCCAAAGGAAGCACCGCGCCGAGTGCCGCTCGTCTGATTCCTTTTATTCGTCTGACTGTAAGTGATGCGGAAGTAAACAAAGCCCCTGTATTGCCTGGACTTACAACCGCATGTGCTTCTCCGTTTTTCAAAGCAGTAACAGCCTTCGCCATGGAACTTTCAGCCTTTTCCTTCATAACGAACATTGGAGAATCTTCCATAGTCATGAAAACGTCTGTGAAAACAGTATCAGCAACAACGCTTTTTCCATCAAATTGTTCTATTGCATTTTTGATTTCGGATTCCGCACCGCAAAGTAAAAGTTTAACGTCGTTTTCCTTCGCCCCTGCAATTGCTCCTTTGGCTATTTCCAAAGGGGCTTTGTCGCCACCCATTATATCAACTGCAATAATTATGTCATTCATAAGTTAACCCTCATTATTCTTTCCAACCGCATTTTTTAGCGCAGTAATACGCTTCCTTGGATTTCTTTTTCAGAACGATGCTTCCGCAATTGGGACATTTTCTGTTTTGCGGAATATCCCAACTTGAGAAAGAGCAGGTTGGATAATCCTCGCAAGAATAAAAAGTGCGTTTGCTCTTACCTTGCTTGATAACGATTTTCTTCCCGCATTCAGGACAATCAACGCCTGCTTCTTTTAGACAGGCAATTGTTGTCTTACATTCGGGATACTTTGAGCATGCAAAGAAGTTTCCGTATGCACCGCTTCTTAAAATCATATCGCTTCCGCATTTGGGGCATTTTTTTTCGGATACTTCGGGTTCTTTTTCAGCTTTACCGCTTTTTGTAAGCTTTTTCGTGTTTTTACAAGCGGGATAATTGGGACAAGCGGCGAATTTACCGAATCGTCCGCTTTTTTCAATCATCGTTGCTCCGCATTTTTCGCATACTATATCAGTTTCAACGTTTGGAATCTCTATTCTTTCTGTGCCAAGGGTTTTTTCTGCACCGTGAAGCTGTTCTATAAAGTCATCGTAGAAGCTTTGAAGAACTTTTTTGTAATCTGCTTCTCCTGCACAGATATCTTCAAGGGATTCTTCCATCTGCGCTGTGTAGTTGTAGTCAATGATGTTGGAGAATGATTCCATCATCAAATCAACGGTAATTTCACCAACGCTTGTTGGTTTCAAAAATTTACCCGCTCTTTCAACGTAACCTCTGCTTATAATAGTGGTAATCGTCGGAACAAAGGTTGAAGGTCTGCCTACACCCATTTCTGCAAGAACTTTTGTAAGTGTACCGTCGGTGTAACGAAGCGGAGGTTCTGTGAATTTCTGTTCAGACGTGATTTTTTCGGCTTTAAGTCCTTCGCTCATAGAGAGGGAAGGGAGTCTGCCTGCGGTCATATCTCCGTTATCAGCTTCTTCAACGTCTTTTTCTGCTCCGTAAACCGTAAGATATCCCGGGAATTTAACAACGTATCCACCGCTTACGAATACGTTACCGTTACATTCAAATTTATACTGTATTGTATCGAAATCTGCATGTTTCATCTGGCTTGCTATAAATCTTTGCCAAATCATTTTGTAAATCTTATATTGGTCAGGTGAGAGTTTGTTTTTAATCATTTCAGGAGTCAGAGTAACGTCTGTTGGACGTATCGCTTCGTGAGCATCCTGAGAACTTTTTTTCACTTTGTAAACGTTTGGCGTGGCGGGGTAATACTCTGCACCAAAGCGGTCAATTATAAACTTCTTGGCATTATCCCTTGCTTCGTCGGAAATTCTGAGAGAGTCAGTTCTCATGTAGGTAATAAGACCGTGACTTGCTCTGTCTCCCAGGTTTATTCCTTCGTAAAGTTCCTGAGCCACCATCATTGTTCTTTGTGCTCTGAATCCAAAGCGTCTGTTTGCATCCTGCTGCATTGTTGACGTTGTGTAAGGTGCTTGGGGTTTTCTGTGTGTTATGGAGTTTTTAACGTCAAATACAGTGAAAATTCCGTCTGTACACTGGTCAACAATTTTCTTCGCATCGTCTCCGTTTGTTACGTCCAACTTTTTTGATTTACTTCCGTAATATTTTGCGGAAAGAACTTCTCCCGATGAGTTTTTCAAAAAAGCGTTTATATTCCAATACTCTTTGGATTCAAAATCTCTTATTTCTTTTTCACGCTCAACAATAATTCTTGTTGCAACGGATTGAACACGTCCTGCAGATAAGCCATTTTTAATTTTCTTCCAGAGAAATGGACTCAATTTGTAACCAACAATTCTGTCGAGAATTCTTCTTGCCTGCTGTGCGTTGACAAGGTTTTCATCAATATCTCTCGGATGGTTTATTGCTTCTTTAAGGGTACTTTTTGTTATTTCGTTAAAACTGATTCTTTTAACTTTTTCAGGTTCAAGACCTAACGCTATGGATAAATGCCATGATATTGCTTCACCTTCGCGGTCAGGGTCAGTCGCAAGAAGAACTTTGTCAGCCTTTTTCGCTTCTTTCTTCAACTCTTTGATAAGGTCTCCCTTACCACGAATATTTATATATTGGGGTTCAAACCCATTTTCAATATCAACTCCGAATTTGCTTTTGGGCAAGTCACGTATATGACCCTTTGAAGCTACAACTTTGTAACCCTTGCCTAAAAAACTTTTTATTGTAGAAACTTTCGTGGGTGACTCAACAATCACGAGTGTGCTCATCTATGATTTCTCCTTGAAAATATTTAAACTGATAATTTGTATATTAAAGTATGCTCCATTTGTCTCCTGGCATACGTTTTATATATCCGTAAATTTCCAACATGGATGCGGATGAAGTCGCCTCAACGCTTGATAAATTCAATTCCTTAGAAAGTTGATCCGTTGAAGCGGATATATTTTTCTTCAAATAAATGTATATGTTTTTTTCAACGTCGTCCAATTCGGAAGGGACGTATGAATCCAAAGATAAAGGGGGAATTTCGGAAATTTTTTCTTCGATTTTAGAAAGATTCAAATTATTACATTCGGATAAGTCTGATTTTAAAACGTTTAAAATCTCATGTTTTGATTCGTTAATTTTATGTTTGACGTCTGAATATGATTCAAAACGATTATTCAGTGCAAGGTTTTCTGATAAATTAAAAAATTCCTTATCATCCATTTTTGAAAAGTAGTTCAGAATGTCATCTTCCGATAATAAAGGTAACGCTTTTTTCTCCAAAAGTTTTCTTCCACCGCTGTTTTTCAAAACGTCTCCGTATGGAACGAAAACAGGTTTCTTTAAAGATAGAGATTTTTCAGCAGTTATCAACGCTCCGCTTTTTTCGGGTGCTTCCATCATTATTAAAGCGTCGGACAACGCGCTGATTATTCTGTTTCTCATTGGGAATGCACTTTTTTCAACTGGGGAAACGGGAGAGTGTTCGCATATTACCAATCCATTTTTATACATTTCCGAGTATAGGAATTCGTTTTCCTTCGGGTAAATTTGTCCTGCTTTTACAGCACTGACCCCAACAGTAAATCCACAACTTTTTATAGATGCAGAATGTGCCTCCGAATCAATACCAAAGGCAAGTCCGCTTATTATGATAGCACCTTTTTTTGATAAAGATGATGAGATTTTCTGTGTCATTCTCAATGCTTCGGCAGAAGAATGTCTCGTACCCACAATTCCGACGGAAAGGTATTTGTCAAAATCGGGAAGCGTCCCTTTTACGTAAAGTATTGCGGGAGGATTGGAAAGTTGTTTTAGCTTTTTTGGATATTTTTCGTCGTTATAGTGAATAACTGAAAAACCTGTATTTAAAGCAGAATTTATTGCTCTTTCTTCGTTTATTAAATATTTGTCAGAGAGGGAGACTTTTTGCTTTTCTGTCAGATTGTAAGATGAATAATCTATGCAGTCGTAAATGCTTTTTGCATCTCCGAAAATTTCAATAAGACGTTTTGAAGCAGAACTTCCCGCACCGAGCCGATGAGAGAGCCATGCATAATAAACGCAATCTCTGTTATTTATCATTTTTGTCCACCTGATTCTTGGATATTTCCCAGATGATGAGAGAAGCGGCAACGGCTGCGTTGAGACTTTCTGTTTTCCCAGTCATAGGGATATATGCGTAATTATTACATTTGGCTAAAGTCTCTTCCTTTATTCCTGCACCTTCGTTTCCAATAATGAAAAGGGATTTTGAAGAAGGGTTGAAACTTCCGATTTTTTTTGCCTTTTCGTCAAGAATTGCACCAAAAACTTCATATCCCTTTGATACGGCAATTTGTGAAAGTTCAGTTGCTGAGGGAACAATATATATTTTGTCCGCAAAGATCGCTCCCATGGAAGCCCTTATAACCTTTGGATTAAACAAGTCGGCAGAATCTTCTGTAAATATAACCTTAACGCCTAAAGATGCGGCTGTTCTTATGACTGTACCAACGTTTCCAGGGTCACGCATCGATTCAAGCACAACTGCAGGGGCGTTCAAATTATCGAGAATTTCTTCGTATTCTCCGCGTATAACGCTTATGGATGAGGTTTCTGCCACGGTGAATATGCCTTGTGGAGCATTTTCTGCGGTTATTTTATCATAAAGTTTTTGGGAAATTATTCTCTTCCCATCAGAGTCTTTGTAAAAGTCTGACATTTTTTCCGTGAGAAACACACGATAAGGCTTTTTTCCGTTTTTAAGATATTCTTCAAGAAGGTGAACGCCTTCAAAGAAGAAAAGCCCTGTTTCTTTTCTGTGTTTTGCATCGTGAAGTTTTTTTGCTTCTTTCAATTCCGCATTGTCAGCAGAGGTTATTATTTTCAAAACATAACTCCCAAATT
Organism: Eubacteriales bacterium; assembly: GCA_045596755.1. GTDB lineage: Bacteria > Bacillota > Clostridia > Oscillospirales > CAG-382 > SIG653. The sequence goes on from JAZOCZ010000143.1 coordinate 5,761, forward strand.
TTATTTTGCAGCAATAACAACTCTGTCAATTCCGCCTAAATCTTTAAGTATTGCAGTTGTGTAGCCGTAAAGTTTCATAAGTGCTTCAACGTATCCTGCTTGACCGATACCCACTTCAAACATTATATAATGGTTTTCTTTAAGTATTCTTGGTGCAAGTTTGGGAATGATTTTATAATATCTCATTCCGTCTTCTCCACCGTCAAGGGCGGTTTCAGGTTCGTAATGAACCTGTGTTGATAAAGTGTCTATATCTTCCGTTGGAATATAGGGGGGATTGCAAACCAGCATGTCAAATTTTTCGGGGTGTTCTTCAGCCAGCGAATCATAATCGTCCTCATCAAGAGCATCAAAGCGTTTGACGTCCACGTTATCGTATGTGGAAAGATTTTCAACCGTATAATTCATCGCTTTCATGGAAAGTTCAAGAGCAACGCCTTTTGCGTCAGGACGCTGACTTGCTATGGCGGCAGAAATACATCCGCTCCCTGAACACAGGTCAACAAAACTTCCGTTTTTTGGCAATGCCTTTATTGCGGCTTGTGCAAGAACTTCCGTATCACTTCTTGGAATGAATACACCTGGACCAACTTTGATTTCAACACCGAAGAAATAACAACTTCCAACGATGTATTGTATAGGGACGCCACGGGATAAACGTTTTATAACCTCTGCAACGATAACTTCTGCTTCGGTGGGAAGTTTTTGGTCAAGGCAAAGATATAAATCCTCACGGTCGATACCAAGCATATTACTTATTACCATATCGGTAACAACGGCGGCTTCACCCGGCATAAACGTTTCTATATTTTCTTTGGTTTCTTTTCTGAGTTCGCCAACGGTCATTTTTTATTCTCCTGTTTGTTCTGTGGTTTCTTCTGATTTCGCTGTTTCTTCAGCATTATTTTCTGAATTATCTGTTTCTTTTGTTTCTTCTGGGAATTCGTCTGGAAGAGCTGCTTTGAGAGAGGTTATTGCAACTTCAATCATCTTTTCGTCAGGCTCTCTCGTAGTAAGTCTTTGCATCCAAAGCCCAGGAGCAGATAAAACTCTCGTCAATATATTGTTATGCTTTCCTGCATATCTGATAAATTCATATCCAATTCCGACCGTAAGGGGAAGGAGGGATAATTTAATAACTGTTCTGAACAATTTGTTTGAAAGGTCAAAATCGGAGTATGCGTTAATAAGAGTAGTGGCAACGGTCATAACTGCTATGGAGATTATGAGAATAACGAAAATAAATGAAGTTCCGCATCTTGGGTGGAATCTTTTCTGTTCTTTAACGTTATCAACTGTAAGTTCCAGTCCCTTTTCATAGCAGAAAATGGTTTTATGCTCCGCTCCGTGATATTGATAAACTCTGTTTATGTCGTTGAGTTTTGAAGTGAGGTAAATATAAAGAATAAAAATAATTATTTTAAAAGCACCTTCAATGATGTTGAATCCCCACGTGGGAAGCGAACCTGCATGTCTTCCACCGCTCCATGAAACGTTTTCAACAAGGAATTCAACTCCGCTTGCAAGCCATGCGGGGAGATATAAGAACAAGAACAAAGCGAGAACAACGCCTAAAACACCTGCTATGGCAGTTACAACGTTAACAATTGATTTTCCAAACTTTTTCTCAAGCCATTTTTCAAACTTCGTAGGTTCTTCTTCAAGTTCAATTCCAGCCATTTCAGCGGAATCGGTCAAAGTTTTGAAGGAAAATACGAGGGATTCAACAAGATTCACTATTCCCCTTATTACTGGTAAACCAAAGAATTTACATTTATCACGCAAACTTTTGGATTTTCCTTTTTTAGTAACTATTTCTCCGTTTTCTTTTCTGACGGCTATGGCGTAATCTTCTTTGGATTTCATCATAACCCCTTCGAGAACAGCTTGCCCGCCAACACCGCCAAGGCGGCAGCTATTATTCTCACATTGATTCTTTATTTCATTTTTTGAATTTGCTTTTGACATTGTTTCCTCCGTGGATAGCTCAATTGTAAAATGAGCGAAAAAATCGTAAAAGTTTTCTGAATTATGCATATTGCCTATTGAAATTTTTGCAAAATCATACTATTATATAATAGCACCAAATAATAATACCACAAAAAAAGCGAATATACAATAGCAAATTTAAAAAAATATGAGGAAAAAATGCAAAAACTGTTTGTAAAAAATGATAATTCTTTTATTTGCGTAAATTGCGGAAAGGAAGTTCCGCCTTTGGGATATTCATCGAGAAACCATTGTCCCTTTTGTTTATGCTCACTTCACGTTGATATAAATCCAGGTGACAGAGCATCTGACTGTGAAGGAATGCTTGTTCCGAAACAGGTACTCCCCGATCCCAAAAAAGGGTATATAATAATTCATAAATGCATTAAATGCAACGCTTTGAGAAGGAACAAAAGTGCAAAGGATGATGATACTTCTCTGCTTATAAAGTTGACGAATCCTGATAATGGATGGAAATGAGAGGGGAATTCAAATGAAAAATGAGAACAAAAAATTGAATAAAACCCTTCAGAAAAACTATCTGGAAAGTAAAGAATCGTTTTTTCACGGATTGGGTGATACCTTTTTTATGATACTTGCGGTTTTGATATCTTTCGCAGGAACGTATTTGTTCCTTCCGTGGCATGGGATAATTTCTGCTGTCCCTTTTGTTGTTGTGTGTGGAATAATTTGTACTTTTATTAAAACAAGTGAAATTTTGAAAACGATGTTGTTTTTTGTTTCGCCGTTTGTTGTGGCGTTGATTATGAATGAAAGTGTTTTGGACTCGTTTGTTTTCGGAATTTTATGTAGTTCTTTCTATTTGCTTTCGTATTCAGCCCGTAGTCTTTTTAAAAAGGGAGGAGTTAAATGCAGGACGGTTTCTGCATTCATTCTTCTTTTCGCTTTAGGATTGCATGTTTTTTCTAATTCAACCCCTTGGGACGTTAAGGAAAATAACAATAAACTTATAGATTATATTCAGTATAACTATGAGAGAGAACCTTTGAATGTATCCGAAATCAAATTTGATTCCATAGACAGAAGTTATAGCCTTTACCTTATACCAAATCATGATGCAAGGAATGCATTTCAAGTTGTTTTGAAGGATGGAGAAATAATAAAAGACGAATACGTAGCATATACGGAAAAATACAATATGCTCGTAGGTGCAGGAAAAATAACATACGTAATAAGAGAAAAATATCCAGATTTGAAATTTTCTGTTGAGAGTAACAGAATTTTCGGTTATCCTTTTTCCGTTCCTGCTTCTATAGAACCCAAAGCGGATTATTCAAAATATATGGATTACTCTGTTTATTTCTCATCATATAACGGAGTGAAAGAATTTGCAGATTTAGCAGAACAATGTTACAGAGCACTTCTGACGAGCGGTTTTGGTTGCCGTACCATAACGTTTTATGGTGGAATAGGAACGAGATATATTGCTAAAATAAGCGTTCCTTTCAATTCCATGACCAAAGATCTTGGTGGATTTGTTGAGGCTTGTGACAGTAATAAGTTTTTTTACACCTCTTTGAAATGAATTTTGTTTAATCAAAAATTAAGGTTTTCATGTTACACTTTGAGGAGATACACCGATTATCAGTATATTTTCAAGGAAGTTTGTTATGAAAAGATTTTTTATTTCCGCTTTTTGCATTGTAATGCTTTGCACGGTTGCTTTGTGTGCATTGGGAACTGCTCCTTTTTACGTAAAATACGATGGAAGCTATCTCATATTGCTTCCTGATAACAAAACGAATGGCGATTTGGCTTCTGCTTTAGTTGGCACAGTTTATACCGATTCAGCCCTTACACGAAAGGCTATTGACTCGGAAACCGTGGGAACGGGGGAATTTTTTTCAGGTATATCTAAAAAATTCGAAATTATAGTTATAGGTGACAGCGACGGAGATGGTCTTGTTTCCTCGGTTGATATTTCTTCGGCGAAAAATGCTTTTTTAAAAGGCACTCTCGAAAAACGGGAAAGCGTAATTTTTGATGCGGATTGCAACGGAAGATATACAACGAGAGATTATCTCATGCTAAAATTCCATATGCTTGGTGTGCTGAAACTTGTAGAAGAATACGAATCCCCTTCTTCTTCGGAAATCATCGAACCATCATCTGAGGAATCAGTTGATTCTGATTGGATAAATCAATGCACGGTAAATCTTTCTGACGAATGTATAACAATTAAGGGAAGCGGTGCTTCCGTATCGGGCAAGACTGTAAGTATAACCTCTGGGGGAGAGTATACTGTAAAAGGTAAACTTACTGATGGAATGATACAGGTCAATTCCACAGCAAAGGTGAAAATAAGGCTTGAAGGTGCTGAAATTTCAAACAGTAATGGTCCTGCTATACTTTTTGTGAATGCTGATAAAGCATTTATTACAATCGCCAACGGAACTGTAAATCGCATCTCTGACGGAAGCTCCTATACCAACGGAAAGGGTGCTATTTTCAGCGAATCGGAACTTGAAATTAAGGGAAAAGGCACTTTATATATAACTGCTAATTACAAACACGGTATATGCTGTGATGATGATTTGACATTGGAAAATGGTTATATAATTATTGAAAAAGCTGTCAAAGATGGTATTCACGCAAAGAAAAGCATAACCGTAAGCGGTGGAGAAATTACCGTTAAAAGTTGTGAAGGCGATGCTATTGATTGTGAAGGAACCAAAAATGGTGCCAAAGGCGACATTTACGTAACGGGAGGTAAAATAAACGCTACAAGTATAAAAGGCGACGGCATAAACGCCTTGGGTAATGTGATTTTCAGTGGTGGTGTTGTTAATGTCTCTTGCGGTGCGGACGCGGTTAAAACTGATTCGCGAGCCTATATTTCGGGAACATCCCAGCTTACTCTTAACGCAGGATCTGACGGTATAAATTCCGTGAAAGGTATAAACGTTTCCTCTGGAATTGTAGAAATAAATGCCGTGGAATACACCTTGAAATCCGATTTGAATATAAACGTAACCGGCGGCAATCTTACCTTGGAAGGTGCTGAGGAAAAAATATTTGCATTGGGAACAGTAAATATTGCAAACGGAACAGTTCATTGATTTTTATAGTTGTAATTTGTTGTAAAAGAACAAAAATCAGATAATTTTGAGAAAAAAATTCTGAATTTTTTTCAAAAAACTATTGAAATATCAGAAACTATAATGTATAATATTCAAGACTGTGATAATATGCAGAGGAAATCTTGAAACATAATATTTCAAGGTCGAAAATTGGGGGACTAATGGAAAAATTCATCAGTATTGCGATTGACGGACCTTCGGGTTCTGGAAAAAGTACCTTGGCGAAACTTTTGGCTTCGCGTCTCGGATACGTTTATATTGATACGGGTGCTCTTTATCGTACGATAGGATATTTTGTACGTAGTGAAGGCATTGCTTCTGATGACGAGAGGGGTATTGTTGAATGTCTCCAAAAGATTGACATTACGATGAAACTCGTTGGGGGAGCAGGTGTTGTTTTCCTTGGCGGTAATCCTGTAGGAACAGAAATAAGAACTCCTGAAATTTCCGTTTATGCCTCCAACGTTTCTAAAATTCCCGAGGTTCGTGCGTTTTTGCTTGATCTCCAAAGAAATATCGCTAAAAGCAATAACGTTATTATGGATGGCAGAGATATTGGAACGGTTGTTCTTCCTGATTCCAAAGTTAAGGTTTTTCTTACGGCGAGTAACGACAGCAGAGCCGAAAGAAGATATGCCGAACTTATGTCAAGAGGCGATAACGTTACGTTGGAGCAGGTGAAAGCGGATATGTCGTGGAGAGATAAAAACGATTTGGAACGTAAGATCGCTCCTGCAGTTCCTGCAAGCGATTCTGTCTTGCTCGATAACAGCGGTCTTAACGTTGATGAAACTGTTGAAGCTGTTCTTGAAATAATCAGAAAGAAGACACATTGATGTATACTTTTGTCTATTATTTGTTTTATCCCTTTTTTCGTCTTTTTTGTCATTTCAAGGTGACAGGCAGAGAGAATATTCCAAAAGGGAATTTCATTGCTATTGCAAACCATACTGCGTATAAAGATTCTCTTATTCTGGCATATGCCGTGAAAAGAAAAAATATAAGGTTTATTGCCAAGAGCGATCTTCAAAGATTTTTCTTTTTCAAAATTGTTTTCAAAGCATTGAATGTTATCGCGATTAAGAGAAATTCCAGCGACCTTGGTGCTTTGCGAGAATCTATAAGTGCTATTGAAAACGGGGACGTGCTTTGTATTTTCCCGCAAGGAACAAGAATTAAAGGGGAAGCTCCGAAGAAAGAACAAGCATTGGCAGGCGTTGGTCTTATCATCGCCAAGAGTAAATGCGACGTTCTGCCTGTGGCTATTAAATATCCCGATAATGCAGGCGGTTGCAGAAAAATAAAGGTTCATATCGGTAAACCTGTTTCCTATGATGAATATATGGCGCCTGATGAAAACGGCGAAGAACCAAGAAGAGTTGAAACGGCACAGCGTGTTTTTGATGCTGTTTGCCGTATTCATAACGAAATGTAGAAAGTAAATTCTGTTTATATTCAGTTAAAATTGATGTGATACAAGAAAGAAAATGTTGTATTATGCTTTTTACATACTTAAAATAATATATGAGCGTGAAAAAAGTGAGTAATTCGAAACCTGAAATAATTCTTGCTGATTCAGCGGGATTTTGCTTTGGAGTTCGCAGAGCGGTAAAACTCATCGAAGAAGAACTTGAAAGTTGTAAGGAAATATATTCGTTGGGTGAGATAATACATAACCGAATTTTCGTTAAAGATCTTGAAAAACGCGGTGTGAAGATTATAGAGCCTGATGATTTGGAGAATCTGCCTGAAAACAGCCGTGTGTTTATAAGAACTCACGGTATCGAAAAAAACGTTTACGGCATTTTGGAAAAGAGAAACCTTGTGTTTACCGATGCAACTTGTCCGTACGTTAAGAAGACGCATACAATAGTTGAAACGGAAACGAAGGGCGGTATTCCTTGTATAATCTTCGGAGATCCTGAACATCCCGAAGTTAAGGGAATAAAAAGCCATTGTGAAAAGGACGTATATATTGTAAATTCCTGCGATGAGTTAATTTTATTGCTCGACGAAGAAAAAACAAAAAAATTCAACGAATCGGGATTGGTTATGCTTGCGCAAACAACGTCCAAGCTCTCTGAATGGAAGAAATGCTCTGCGTTTGTTAATGAAAAAATTCCAACGGCTAAAATTTTTGATACTATTTGCCGTGTAACTGAAGAAAGGCAGAACGAGGTCAGAAAATTGGCAAGTGAGTGCGATTTTACGGTCATTGTCGGAAGTCCAACGAGTTCTAATACTGTTAAGTTGTATGAAACTGCATCTGCTTCTGCAGGAGATTCAAACAAGGTTTTCTTCGCTGAAAACGGAGAACAAATCAAAGAGGTAAAAAATAAAATAAAAAATTTAAACAAAGTAGCTGTTACAGCCGGAGCGTCAACTCCGACTGAAATTATACAGGAGGTTATAAGAAATATGACAGAACAAGACAAAATGGAGCTTAGCTTCCAGGAAATGCTTGACCAAAGCTTCAAATCATTAAGAACGGGAGAAAGGGTTACGGGTATAATTTCCTCGGTTAGCCAGGGCGAGATCCAGGTTGACTTAGGAATAAAGCATACGGGTATTCTGCCATATGACGAAGTAACTGCAGATTCAAACGTTGATTTGGTTGCAACTTATAAGGTTGGCGACCCTATCGAAGTAATTGTTTCCAAATTCAACGATGCGGAAGGTACGGTTGCTCTTTCTAAAAAGCGTATTGATATGATGAAACTTTGGGACGTAGTTAAGGAAGCGTGCGAAAAAGAAGAAATTCTTACAGGCGTTGTTAAAGACATCAACAAGGGTGGCGTTGAAATTTCTTACGGCGGACTTCGTGTATTCGTTCCAGCATCACGTAGCAGTGTTGCAAGAGGTGGAGACCTTTCCGTTCTCAAGGGCAAGGAAGTTCGTTTCAAGATTCGCGAAGTTGAAGAAGGAAGAAAACGTCTTATTGGCGGTATCATTGGTCTTTCTAACTCCGAAAGAAGAAAAGAAAAGGCTGATTTTATCGCAAACTTGGTTGTTGGTCAGAAATTCACAGGAGAAATCAAATCCGTTATGTCATACGGTATCTTCGTAAATATCGGACCTGCTCAGGGAATGGTTCACATCAGCGAACTTTTCTGGAAGAGACTCAGACCTATTGCTGACTACTACAAAGTAGGCGATAAGATTGACGTTTACGTAAAGGCTATTGGGGAAGTAAACGGCGAAAAACGTATTTCTCTCGGCTACAAAACTGAAGCAAATAATCCTTGGACAAACTTCAAAACCAACTATAAG
>JAZOCZ010000144.1:0-9149 GCA_045596755.1 Eubacteriales bacterium
TGGCTACGATCCGACTTATGATCTGTGCTGATACAGTTGCAGAAAGAGAAGCAGCTCTTGAAAAGATCCTTCCTTATCAGCAGGGCGACTTTGAAGGCTTGTTCGAAGCTCTCGAGGGCTGTCCCGTTACGATTCGTTTCCTTGATCCTCCTCTCCATGAATTCGTTCCCACAGAGGAAGAAGATATCAAGAAACTTGCTGATGCTCAAGGCAAATCTGTAGAAGAAATCAAAGCACTTATTTCTTCATTGCATGAATTCAACCCCATGATGGGACACAGAGGACTTCGTCTTGCAGTAACATATCCTGAAATTGCAAAAATGCAGACAAAGGCTGTTATCCGTGCAGCAATCAACGTTCAGAAAGCACATGCTGATTGGAAAGTTGTACCTGAAATCATGATTCCTCTTTCTTGCGATAAGAAAGAATTGGCATTCGTTAAGAAGGTTGTTGTAGATACAGCTGATGCTGAAATCAAAAAAGCAGGCGTTGAACTTGCATATGAAGTTGGAACAATGATGGAAATTCCCAGAGCATGTCTTACTGCTGATGAAATCGCAGAAACAGCAGACTTCTTCTGCTTTGGCACAAATGACCTTACCCAGATGACATACGGTTTCTCCCGTGATGACGCAGGTAAGTTCCTTGATGCATATTACGATAAGAAGATTTTCGAAAACGATCCTTTTGCAAAACTTGACCAGACAGGCGTTGGCAAGTTGATGGAAATGGCAATCAAACTTGGTAAGCCCGTAAACGAACATCTCCACGTAGGTATCTGCGGAGAACATGGCGGCGATCCTTCTTCTGTAGAATTCTGCCACAAGATTGGTCTCGATTACGTTTCCTGCTCACCTTTCAGAGTGCCTATCGCTCGCCTTGCAGCAGCTCAGGCAGCTATCAAGGGTTAATCTAAATAATTAGATTTATAAGTGAATTTTATCCGCCCGAGAGATCGGGCGGATTTTTCCGCTTCAATGCATCGACTTTATTTTATAACAAATAGACGATGAAGCATGTCAAAAAAATATTCATTTGTATTTTTTTGTAAAAAAAGACTTTTAAAAATATTCAGGAAATTGATAATATGATAAGAAAACTTGTAAGCAATAAAATATTCGCAAGCTTAACAGCAATTTTTTGCTGTGCCTTATGGGGAATATCCACGCCTATTGTTAAAATGGGGTATAATCATATAGACGAAACCCACGTCCCATCACTTCTTTTATGGGTAGGAATACAATTTATAGTCGCTGGATTTCTCACAATTGGTATTTATAGTACTTTTTCAAAAAAATTTCTTCTTCCCAAAAAAGAAAACGTGAAGGGTGTTGTTATTGTTTCGGTTTTACAAACGGTCTTGCAATATGCACTTCTATACATAGGATTATCCCAAACTACCTCTGTCAAGGGGGCTATACTTAAAAGCACGGATGTGTTTTTTGTTGCGTTAATTGCAAGTCTTATTTTTAAAATGGAAAAGCTTACTGCCAAGAAGCTGATTTCATGTGTTATTGGTTTTTTAGGAATCGTTATTATGAATCTTGACGGCTTGAGCTTTAATATGAATTTTTTAGGTGACGGTTTAGTTATAATTGGAATTTTGTCTTACTCTTTTTCTGTAATTATGACGAAACTTTTTGCTCAAAAGGAAAACCCCATAGTTTTGTGTGGATATCAGATGGGGTTAGGCGGAGTAGTATTATCGATTATTGGCTTTGTCCTTGACGGTAAATTTGATTTTGTTGGAATGTTACCAATATTCGTAGGTTTGTCATTGATATATGCTGTATCGTACACGTTGTGGACTATTTTGTTGAAATATAATCCTGCTTCAAGTGTTACGATTTATAGCTTTATGACGCCCGTTTTCGGTGTTATCTTTTCTGCTCTGCTCCTGTCAGAAGATGGGGGAGTAGCAATTGTTAATCTGATAATTGCTTTGGTTTTGGTTTGTATAGGAATAATTCTATGGGGCTATGAAAAAGGAAATAAAAATTGTACAAAACAATAAATTCCTATTTATATTTATTTTTCTTCTTTGGAAGTGAATTATGAATATCCAACCTTGTAAAATTCAAGCTATGATTTTCTAAGTTGTATAAAAACTATTATTTTGGGGATTGACATAATTCGATTTTTGTGGTACAATTTTAACAATCGGTCAACAAAAATACATACCGATTCAAGAAAGGAGTTTATACTATGGAAAACAACGTATCAAGATCCCCTGCACGTCAACTTAAAACCAATAAGGGATTGATTAAAACGATTCTTCTTTCCATGATTACTTTGGGGATTTATCCATTGGTTGTTATGTCGGCAGTATCAAGTGATATTAACGAAGTTGCTTCAAGATATGACGGAAAGAAAACAATGCATTATTGCTTGCTGACCTTCATCGTTGCTCCTATTACTTTTGGCATTGCAGGAATTGTATGGTCACATAGAATTTCTAACCGTATCGGAGCAGAGCTGAAAAGACGTGGAATATCATATAGCTTCAGCGCAGCAGATTTTTGGCTTTGGTGTGTTTTGGGCAGTATAATTGTTGTGGGACCTTTTATCTATTTACATAAAATGTTCAAGGCTGTCAACAAAATGAATGCTCATTATAACGTAAACGGCTGATTCCTGAAAAAATAAATTTCACCTTGCATGCTTGGCAAGGTGATTTTTTTATTAAAACTATTGATTTCTTTATTTAAAAATGGTATAATTACGAAAAAGAAAAGTTAGCGATTTTTGGAGGTCTTAAATGAAAAAGAATACGACAGACAAATTTTTAATTGGCTCTTGGGTTTCCTTTTATTCCTTTGAAAAGGACAGCTTTCAGGCTCAGCTTGACCAAATGAAAAAAATAGGGTTTAATTTCAATATTTTTCCTATGGTATTTTGCGGAAGCATGATGGAAAAAGAGATTTGGGATAAAACAGAAGCAGAATACGCAAAAAGAGATATGTATTATTTAATGTGGGGCGGAATGAACGGAGAAACCGTAAAAGACAGTGTTGCTCTTGCAAAAGATAAAGCTCATTGCATCGGTTATCATATTGTTGATGAGCCTTTTGGAGAAGCACTTCCTGCTGTTGCAAAGATTTGCAAAGCTTTCCATGAAGAAGATTCTGAACGTTATCCTTTTGTTAATCTTTTCCCTTGTTATGCAGGGGAGAAGCTTTTAGGCGGAACATATCTTGAACACGTTTCTAATTTTGTTCGTGAGGTTGGAGCAGAAAATCTAGAATATCTTTCCCACGATTATTATTCTTTCCATGAAGACGGAACTGACTTGAATATTTTCGGGGATATGGAAGTAATTCGTAAGGTAGCGTTGGAGAACGGCGGTCTTCGTACCCATGCTTTCCCACAGTCTACAGCATGGAAAGGTATGCGTATGCCTGATATCAACGATATGAAATGGAACGTATACGGATATCTTGCATATGGTTTCAAAGGTTTGTCCTGGTTCAATTTGGTTTGCCCTGGCTCGTCCGATGAGGAGGGTGAATGGTTCAGAGAATCTGTTATTTACCGTGATGGAGAGATTCACGATAAAAAATTGTTTGAGGATTTCATCGATTTGAACCATGAAATAGTAGCCTTGGGCGATACACTTATGAAGCTGGATTGCTTGCATGCATATCATACGAAAGAAGGAGTAAAAGGTGTTGAACTTCTTCCTGAAAATTGGATGGTTTCTCCTGATAAGGATGCAAATTTGATTGTCAGTCACATGGTAAGCCGTGAAAATGGTGATACTTATTTTATGCTTTATAATAAAGACCATAAAAATGAGCAAACTGCTTCAATCGATGTTAAAGAATGTAGTAATATTGAATATCTTAACCCATTCACAGAGAACTGGGAAGTTATTTCCTTGGAAAACGGAACGTTTAATGAATCTTTCCGTGCAGGCGAGGGCAAACTTTACCGCTTTATTGAATAATAAACAGAATATGTAAAATAAAAACCGTTTGATATGCTTGTACGTATATCAAACGGTTTTTGTAGTAATATTAAAACTCGACTTTTTCGCCTTTTTTCATTCTTTCTCGGTATTCTGCGGTGGCACAGAAAATAACGTCTCCAGAGGAGTTGATTGCAGTTTCAAGGGAATCCTGAACCACACCGATTATAAATCCAACGGCAACGACTTGCATAGCAACGTCCTGACCTATTCCGAGGAGAGAGCAAGCCATGGGGATAAGCAAAAGAGAACCACCTGCAACACCCGAAGCTCCGCAAGCACCAAGGGTTGCAACAAAGCTCAAAAGAATAGCAACAAAAAAGTTAACGTTTACTCCTTGTGAGAATGCAGCTGCAAGTGACATTACTGTAATGGTGATAGCAGCTCCATCCATATTTATCGTAGCACCGAGTGGGATAGCAACAGAATAATACTCTTTGTCAATTCCCAGCTTTTCGCAAAGCTTCATATTGACGGGAATGTTTGCCGCAGAGCTTCTTGTGAAAAATGCTGTAAGACCTGATTCTCTGAAGCATTTGAACACCAAAGGATAGGGATTTCTTTTGAGAGAAATCGCAACTATAAACGGGTCAACAATGAGAGCGACGGCAAGCATACATCCTACAAGGAGAAGAAGAATTTTACCGTAGTCCTTGAAAATTTCAATTCCATATTCGCCAACGGAGGAGAATACAAGACCCATAATTCCGAAAGGGGCAAGTTGAATTATCCATGAAACTGCTTTTGAAACTGCAGACGATATATCGTTAAGAACTTGCTTGGTTTTATCGTTTGCACCGCGTAGAGCCAAACCAAAAATAACAGCCCACGTGAGAATACCGATGTAATTTCCGTTCATAATGGCGGTTACGGGATTGGAAACCATGTTCATAAGTAAGTTCTTGAATACTTCGCCTAACCCTGCTGGAGCAGTTTGCTCTATGGATTGACTGAGGGGAATTGTAACTTTGAATATGAAGCTTGCTAAAACGGCTACAAATGCCGCAAGAAACGTACTTAACATATAGAAAATCGTAACGGATTTGAATCTGCTTCCAAGTCCTTTCCCTGCACTTGCAAGGGATGCAATAACCAGTACGAATACGAGAAGGGGTGCTATGGCTTTAAGCGCACCAACAAAAATGTCACCGAAAACCTTAACAAAGGTTGCTTGTTTAACAAAAATCCCCAAACTTATACCAATTACAAGACCAATTATAATTCTAAGTATAAGAGGAGTTTTCGTGTAAAAGTTTACTATTTTTTTCATGAGTTTCTCCGTCTTTTATATTTGTCATATCAAAATATACTATACTATATTTTTTTGAATTTGTAAACCCCTTTTGATATTAAAAATGCGTAAAAACGTGATTAAGTTTTTGTTTCGGGTATTTACTTTTTGGTTTCGTTATGTTACAATAACGAAGATAAAAATTTCATATAATATATGTGTAACGATATAAAATTCAAGGAGCAAACAATGCGTAAAACAAAAGTAATTTGCACCATAGGTCCCGCTTGTGATACGGAAGAAATATTGACACAAATGTGTAAAGCGGGAATGAACGTTGCAAGATTGAATTTTTCTCATGGAACGCATGAGGAGCATAAAGTAAAATTTGATTTGGTAAAAAAGGTGCGTGAAAAACTCAATTTACCAATCGCGATAATGCTTGACACCAAAGGTCCTGAATACAGAATAAAAACTTTTGAAAATAAAAAAATAAGTCTTTCTGCAGGAGATACTTTCTCATTCACAACGGAAAACATTGTCGGAAATAGCGAACGCGTTTCCGTGAATTATGAAAATCTTATTGATGAGCTCAACGTTGGAGATGCAATAACGGTTAACAATGGACTTGTTATTTTTAAAGTTGTTGAGTTGAAGAACAATGATGCTATCTGCAAAGTTGTGGTAGGCGGAGAGCTTTCCGACAGAAAGAGTATGCATTTTCCGGGCATCGTCATGAATCACGAGTTTTTAAGTGAGCAGGATAAGGAAGACCTTTTGTTTGGTATTGAAAACGACGTGGATTTTGTTGCCGCATCATTTGTATCGAGAAAAAAGGACGTTGTTGAGCTCAGAGAATTCCTTGATAAAAACGGTGGGGAAGATATTGACATAATTGCAAAAATTGAAAACCGTTCGGGCGTTGACAATATTGAGGAAATATGCGAAGTTGCAGACGGAATTATGATTGCACGTGGTGACTTGGGCGTAGAAATACCATTTATCGAAGTTCCTGCCGTCCAAAAGTATCTTATCGATAAATGCAGAATGCTTGGTATCCGTGTTATTACTGCAACAGAAATGCTTGAATCCATGATTCATAACCCAAGACCAACAAGAGCCGAAATTTCCGACGTTGCAAACGCTGTTTACGACGGAACCTCTGCTGTTATGCTGTCAGGTGAAAGTGCGGCGGGAAAATATCCCGTTCAGGCTGTAAAGAACATGGTTGAAATTGCGGAATATACCGAGAAGAAAATCGATTATATTCGTGGATTCAGAACGACTGAATTTGAAATCAAGAATAATCTTGATGCTGTTTCCCATTCTGCATGTTCTCTCGCTGTTGACCTTAACGCAAAAAGCATAGTTGTTAATTCTATATCAGGTGTAACAGCCCGAATGGTAAGCCGATTCAGATGCCCTGTTGATATATTGGGTGCTACGACTTGCGAAAAGGTTTGGAGAAAACTTAATCTCAGCTGGGGTGTTACTCCTATTATGTGCGAACAGTTTTCTTCCATAGAAGTTATGTTCTATAGTGCCATGAAGCTGGCTAAAGAAGTATATAATCTGAAAAAAGGCGATAACGTTGTTCTTACGGGCGGACAGATAAACGGTAAATCATGGAACACCAATACAATTAAAATAGAACAGGTTAACTGATAGTTTTTTATAAGAAAATATCAATGGGGGTGTAAATAACAATGTTTACATCCCCTTTTAGTTGACAAACAGATTTAAAAATGTTATATTTATTCAAGAAATGAGAGGGATGTCAGAATGAATATGTCGTTTATGAAAAAAACTGAAATTTCAGATCTATCGCCGCAAACTGTTTGTGAAACTTTAGCTTCTGCGTTGCTTTATCCTACTGTGATTATCTCAAATGACGGTTTTATAATATATAAAAATGAATCAATGAAAAAATCACCATACAGATGGAGAATCGGTTCTTCCTTGAAGTATTATATAGGAAAAGGCAATGCTGAAACCGCTTTTACAACGAAGTGCGGAGACTATAATGCATTTACATTTGAAGGAAACAACGTTGCTGTTTTAAGACTTGATGATTTTTTCTTCTTGATTTTTCTGCCGTATCTTCATATGACGGATGCTCATATTTCTGTTTTGTACAGATATATGACAAGTATTCCCGAAAAGGATTTTTTCGATCTTCATCATCTTTCATCGTATGATAATATTTCGGAATCGTGGAACAGTTTTAAGAAGAAATATCTGACCTTTTATCAGAAAAGATATCATCATCTTGAAGAAACCCATAAGTTGTACGTTAAGGAAACGAGTGAACATAAACATGAATTATATGACGTTCTCAAAACTTTGACAAAGGTTGTAAACAGTAAAAAACACCTGATTGGATGCGAAATACTGTTTAAACAGTATAACGTTTGGGATGATTTCTGGTTCAAATGCAAATCCGAGGATATGGGTGTTTTAATGAGTACGGTTTTGTATTTGTGCATGATGTTTTCCGATTCAAGTAAAACCAAAATTGAAATAAACGCGGAAAGATTTTCCTTTGATGAAATATCACGAGTTACTTTCTCGTTTAAAAGTGGAATGAGCGATAAAGAGGTTGAGAAAACATTTTTAAGCGGTGAATTTTCTGATGAAAGAGTTATTTATTACTATACCGTTAAGTGTCTTGCCTTTAAATATTTCTGGGGATTTGACGTCATGAAAAACGGCGACAAACTTGAATTTTCCCTTATATTGCATGAACAACAGATGCGTGATGGTTGGTTCTTTGATGCTGAACCTGTAACTTCAACGTTTGTAGGCAACTGCTTAGAGGAATTCTTATCGATGCTTATTTCAGATTAGTTTTGTCTGTTTATAATTTGTTCTTTTAAGAGAGGGAATATATAAAGTTTTGATTCTTCAAGGTTGCATTTATACATATCAACAGACGAAATACAACTGTTTTCGTAGGTTTTGTAATAGTAAATCCCCTTGTTTGTATTGATGCAGGACGAATAAAGGGTTGTTTCACGTTTTCCGTCTTGAAGGATAACACATCCTCTCTGTTGCTCAACCGATGATAGAATATGAAAAAATTGGCTGATACTCTCGCTTTCACTTTCCCCTGATTCTGAATTGAGTTTTACAAATGATGCACGAACAAATCTTGAAGCTGATGAAAGATCTCCTGGAAGACCTATTCCGCCCATTCCTCTGCTGTATGGTGTAAGGTCTACGTTACCGAAGCGATTTTCAGGATGAAGACTTGACAAGTTTATATAATCGCATAGATGTGTCATGTGATAATCAAAAGTAGGATTGTTCGTAAGGACGCCTATTGTATTTTCAAAAATATCAAGTCCTTTTTCTGTGCTTTCAACTGTAACGGATTTTTCTCCGTCTGATATTATCCAATGAAGCGGAGAGAGGGGGAGGTCAGGGCTGTAATTTATGTTACAAAGATTGATTCTTGATAAGAGCATTTTCGTTTCTTTCATATTTTTGCATTGAGAAAGAATCCATGGAATAAATTCAAAAGGGGCAACGTTGTCTTTTCCATGCATTTTTTTAAAATAGTGGGCGTTATTAGGAAAATTCAATCCCGCCATGGATAACCCATGCTCATTTGTTGCTTCATAATAAAGGGGATAATCGTCTAAAACTTTTGCCATTCCGATTATGGCATAGTGACTTGAAATTTTACCCAGAAGGCGAAATTCGAATGGGTATTTTCTTGGCGTTATAGTAACCGTTTCACCAAATGAACATTCTATATCAAGTGTTCTCCCAAAGTAATTATCTTTTGTTTTGTAGGTAATTGCTGTACACATTTTGTTTTTCCTTTCTGTTTTGATATATTATATATTATTGACTTTTTTCACAAAAATAAATTCGCATAGAAAAATATGAAAGTTTCGCTCTGACAAAAAATAAAGGAAGGGGAGTAAAAAATGTCATCATATAGCG
>JAZOCZ010000145.1:0-4883 GCA_045596755.1 Eubacteriales bacterium
CGTTAAAATTATTTTTGAGATTTTCTTTTCTTTTAAAGCTGTAACAGCCATAGCAACCGCAAGAAACGTTTTCCCCGTTCCCGCAGGGCCAACACCCATAATAACAGTGTTCGTCTTTATGAGATTGACATATTTTTGTTGACCGACGGTTTTGGCTTTAAGCGGTTTTCCCTTGGCGGTAAGACAGATACAATTACTGTAAAGAGACGAAAGTTCATCACTTTTTCCATCTAAAACCTCGGCGATAACATAGTTAACGGTATTTTCCTCAAGGTCTGCGCTGACGGGTGAAAGTTTTTCCAGCTGTTCTATCACTATTTTAGCATTTTCAACAGCAGATGAATCTTCACCAATTATTTTAATTCCGTCGCCTCTGTTAAGAAGTTTAACAGAGAGGGCGTTTTCTACAAGTTTTACGTTTGATTCATACGTTCCAAAAAGTTTGAAAATAAAATCAATATTTAATTCTTTTAGTGTAACTTCGAACACAATATACTCCTTTTTTATGAAACGGCTTTACATAATTTCTTCCGTATTGTACGGTGTGCCTTGATAAACACAGTAGTTGAGCCAATTGGAGAAAAGCAAATGAGCATGCGAACGCCAAAGATTTTTGGGCGTTTTTGTAGGGTCGTTATCAGGAAAATAATTCGCGGGAATTGCAGGATTCATTCCTTTATCAATGTCTCTGAAATACTCTTTCGAAAGGGTTTCGAAGTCATATTCTGGATGACCTGTAACAAAAATTTCTCTGTATTTCTTTGATGCTATAAGATAAGCACCTGCTTCTTTTGAGTTGGCAAGCAAATCGAGTGCGGGATTTTTAATTATATCTTTTTCGTTTACACCAGAAAATCTTGAATGTGGGACTTTGAAAACTTCATCAAAACCTCTCGTTACGGGGTGTGAGGGCATAAGGGTATTATGTTCGAATATGCCTGACAGCTTCTTATCGTAATTAACCTTCTTGATCCCATAATGGTAATTAAGAGCTGCTATTGCACCCCAGCAAATATAGAGTTTTGAAAATACGTTATGTTTTGACCATTCAAAGATTTCGCAAAGCTCGTCCCAATAATCAACGTCATTGAAATCAAGATGTTCCACGGGAGCACCCGTTATTATCATTCCGTCAAATTTAAGATGTCTGAAGTCTTCGAATGTACCGTAAAATGCTTTCAGATGTTCCGCAGGGGTGTTTTTGCTTACCCGTGAAACGGTATTCATAAAACTGACGTCAACTTGCAAAGGTGTGTTTGACAACAGACGAAGCAACTGTGTTTCTGTAACTATTTTCGTTGGCATCAGGTTAAGTATTGCAATTTTTAATGGGCGGATATCTTGGGCTGTAGCCCTTGATTCGTCCATAACGAATATATTTTCGCCGTGAAGAATGTCAGCGGCAGGAAGTGAGTTCGGTATTTTGATTGGCATGTTTATATCTCCGCAATTATATATTTATCCAAATTAAAAACTATCTTTAGTATTATAGCATCTTCTTTACGAAATTACAATAGATTTTTATAAAAAATAAAGTTTTTTCTTAAATAATATTATATACGTTCTCACAAATTTGCAAACTTCAGATATAAATGCTTCAAAATACTTGAAATTTAAAAGTAAAGATGATAAAATCAAAAAAGAAGGAGGGATTTTTTATGTTTACAGAAAAGTTTGAAACGAAAATATATCCTATGTCCGATGAGATTATCGACTCAAATATGCTTTTAGAATGTGCAGAAATAATAAAAAAAGGCGGAGTTATTGCATTTCCGACGGAAACTGTTTATGGACTTGGAGCGAACGCACTTGATGAATCTGCATGCAAAAAAATATATGAGCTTAAAGGCAGACCTGAAAATAAAGCCCTGATATGTCATTTATACGACCCGTCTCAAGGTGAAGAAATTGCATATATGGATAAGAGGGCGTATAAGTTATTTGAAACATTTTCTCCAGGACCAATGACCGTAGTATTGAGAAAGAAAAACGTTTTAGGACCGACTGTTACGGGCGGAATGGACACCGTTGCAATAAGAATGCCTTCGAATAAAACCTTTATAGAACTTTCGAAAATTGCAAAATGCCCCATAGCAGGAACTTCAGCTAATATTTCATCAAGACCAAGTCCGAAGGAATGTCAGTCTGTTATTGATGATTTTTATGAAAAGATCCCTGCAATAATTGATACGGGAAAAACAAGCGTTGGTATTGAATCTACGATAGTATCACTTGTGGGTGAAAAACCATTGATTTTAAGAGTAGGAGCAATTTCTCCCGAAGAAATCGGGAAGGTAATAGAATTATGATTATCGTTGGAATATGCGGTAGAAGCGGTAGTGGAAAAAGCACAGTTGGAGAAATCATAAAAAATAAGTATTCTGCTTATATTGATTGCGATAAGATTTCAAGAGAAGTAACAAGGAAAGAAAGCCCTTGCCTTTTGGAACTGGTGGATTGTTTCGGAAAAGAAATATTAAATCTTGACGGAAGTTTGAACAGAGGAAGTCTTGCCTCCGTTGCCTTTGGTAATAAGGAAAATATGAAAGTTCTGAACAAAATTACGCATAAATATATCACAGAAGATATAGAAGCTAAAATTCTCCTTTTTGCGAATGACTCTCAAAAATTCGTTTTCCTTGATGCTCCGACTCTTTTTGAGAGTGGAATTCATAAAAGATGTGATCTAATTCTTTCTGTTATTGCAGATGACAAAATTCTTCTTGAACGAATAAAAAAAAGAGATAACAAAAGCGATGCTGAAGCACAAAAAAGACTTTCATCCCAATATGCAAACGAATTCCTTGAAGAGAATTCGGACTACATCATAGAAAACAACGGAACTCTTGAACAACTTGAAGAAAAAACATTGATTTTTCTGAAAATGCTTGAGGAAAAATATGAGTAAGAAATTGATTATTTTTTGTATTTTCCTTGTCCTTGCTTTTTTTGCGCTGTTTTTCGGTTTGTATTTCAAGGAAGATATAAAACTGTTTGTGAAAGAACATTTTTACGTTGAAAGTTATAATATTGAGTATTCTGAGGAAGTGAAAAAAGCCTCGCTTGAATTTGGTGTTCCTGAATCGATGATATACGCAGTTATAAAAACCGAAAGTAATTTCGAATGTGACGCAGTGTCTAATGTGGGAGCGATAGGACTTATGCAACTTTTGCCAGAAACTTATTCCTGGGTAGCAATGAGACTTGGTGAGAAATCAGAACCAGGCAAGATATCCGATCCGACGTTCAATATCAGATATGGAACGTACTATCTTTCTTTCCTTTTGGAGCGACTTGAAAACGATGAAACTGTTTATGCTGCATATAACGCAGGGTATTCACGGGTTACAGGGTGGCTTTCTGATAGCAGATATTCATCTGATGGGAAAACACTTTCAGAAATTCCTTATAAGGAGACTGAGAATTATGTTGAAAAAGTGAAGAAAGCAAGAGAAAAATACGAAGGAATCATAAATAAAAAGGTTTCTTCCCCAAATTAACAAAAAATTGAATAAATGCCCTTTTGTTTGGAAAAACTACTCACAACAAACAACGGAGGGCAATTATGGAACACAACAAAAAAAACAAAGAAAATAAAATCGAACGAAAAATGCTCGATTTTAAAAAACGTTTATCGGAATTCAAATCAAAGGAGTTCATGAAAAAATACGGTGCGTCAGTTTATATGTCGCTTGCACTTATGGCTGTGGTTGCAACGGCTGTTGGCGTATTTTCTCTCAGTTATTCCTATGATGACATCGGTGATATTAACATAGAAACTCCCGATATAAGCGTTCCCGAGATAATTATTCCCGATTTCAACGTAAGCACAGATGAACCTGAAACGCCTGTAGATAACAATCAGTCCGGAATAGAGGCAGATCCCGTTGAAAAGGAATATTATTATCCTGTTGCAGGAGAAATGTTGAAGAAGTATTCTACGGATTCATTGGTTTTTTCTGAAACGCTTAACGACTACAGAACTCATCAGGGTATAGATTTTGCCGCAGAGCTTGGTTCGGCGGTTCGTGCTTATACCGATGGTGTAGTCCTCGGAATATACGATGATCCAATGATGGGAAAAACTATTGCAATTCAGCATGATTATGATATGGTTTCCTATTATATGAATCTTGACAGTAATCTTCCCGAAGGATTGAAGGTCGGTTCAAAGATAAAAGCGGGCGACGTTATCGGAGCGGTTGGAAAAACTGCTTTGACCGAGGTTGGCGATAAACCGCATATTCATTTTGAGCTTAAAGTTGGGGGTGTAACCATCGATCCCGAAAAAGAGCTTGAAGGTGCATCAAAAAAATAAATAACCTTTGTTTTTTCGACGAATGAATAAAAACGGACTCTTATTCATATAGTTTACCGTATAAAATATACGGGAGAAGCTATATGTCACCAAAAGAGTCCGTTTTTTGTTCTGCTTATGATAATGAAAAGAAAAAACTGATATGCGATATAGGACATTATATTGTTGATAATATGTCAACCGTCAGAAAAACCGCTGAACGTTTTGGAATATCAAAATCAACCGTTCATAAAAACCTTACCGTGTCATTGAAGGAGATAGACTTTCGTTTGTTTGAAGAAACCAAATCTGTTCTTGAAAAAAACAAAAAAGAAAGACATATCAGAGGGGGCATGGCAACAAAAATGAAATATCAGAATTCAAAAAACAACACAAAAAAGGACGGAGGAAGGCTTTGAAGTTTGACCTGTGTGATATCTTTGAAAAATGTCTTTCTGCTAAATATATCCACGTTGAAAACGACGGAAGTTATTCATCTGTAACGATTAACAAAACGAAATATATATTTTTCCAGCAGAGCAACGGAAAAATAGATTGGATGAATAATTTTGATTTTCCATCTAAG
>JAZOCZ010000146.1:0-20754 GCA_045596755.1 Eubacteriales bacterium
GAAAATATAGTATCCGTTAAGATAATAGGACATAAAAGCCAGTCCGGAGCAATCAATTCCCGAAATAGTTTTTCCGCCCCAGCGATAACAAGTTCCCTCGTATTTTTTCGCAGTTTTAACGATAAGGTCGCGAAGCATTTCTTCGTTTTCGTTTTTTCTGTCCTCGTCGGTTTTCAGCTTAAAGGGAGCAACGAGACGATGGAAAACGTACATTTTTTCTCCATTTGGAGTAATTATCTCTCTGAAACGGTTATCCTCTGCCGTCTCTCCAAGTTTAACCCTTGCTCCTCTTGGAAGAGAAGCCGTAGGTCCATGGTAAAGCTTAGGCGCAACGTAGATATCAGCCGCAGGAGCAATAACTATTCCGTCAGGCTCATAATCCGCATCTATAACGGAATCTTCCAAAACGTATCCCTCATAGCCGTATTCTGTTTTTATTTTTAAAAAACCGTTTGCCTTTTCAAGAAGCTCGCATTTCATGCCGTACAAAGCTTCGTCGATATGCTGTGAAGAAAGCTCTGGCTTGTCGAAAAGGGAAACTTGTCCTTTTATAAATACCATAAATACCTCTTTTTTCATTCTATATTATTTGCATAAACTGATAAAACTATAAAAAACTGCAAGAAAGGAAAAAACAATGATTAAAAAATTCTATATATCTGCTTTGGCATTTTTTCTCTGCATTGTTTCTTGCATAAACGCAAAAGCAGAAGGTTCTTACAACTGGCATTTCAAATCAGGAAAAGAAGGAGAGCAACCCATCCTTTTCAGTGGAAATCCAATAATAAATCATCCTGCATTATTATCTATAGGAAGCCCTGACGAAAAAGTTATATACCTCACTTTTGACGCAGGATATTCAACGGAAAACGTTGAAAAGATACTTTCCATCTTAAAGGAAGAAGACGTAAAAGCGGCTTTTTTTATTCTGCCCGCAATTTATAAATATACCCCCAACGTAGCAAAACAAATGATTGATGACGGACATCTTATCTGCAATCATACAACAACTCATAAAAACGTTTCAAAGCTCTCTTTTTCCGAATTCGAAAAGGAAGTTAGTTTTGTAGAATCAGAGTTTGAAAAATACACGGGTCATAAGATGGAAAAATTTTTCAGACCGCCCGAAGGCTCGTTTTCGGAAAACACCCTTGAATATTGCGAAAAGTTGGGCTACAGATGTGTTTTCTGGTCTTTTGCATACGCAGATTGGGACAATAACGCTCAAAAAGATCCTGCCTGGGCAAAAGAAAAGATTCTTTCCAACATTCACAACGGGGAAGTTTTGCTCCTCCATCCCAATTCAAAGACAAACGCTGATATTTTGAAAGACGTTATAAAAGAATTGAAAAGCAAGGGTTACACCTTCGGAAGCCTCCACCAACTTTCAAAATATAAAGAAAGCCGATAACTATTTTTTAAGTTTTATTTCGTTGTTTATAAAATCAACGGGCGTGTTGTTTATAAGGTCTTTAACAAGAATAGGGGCATCAAGGTCAACCTTTGTTATACCCTTGGCGGCGGCAAACTGAGCCGCCGCGGCAACGCTCCAAGGTCCTTCCATCATACAGCCCAGCATACATTCTGCGCCATATTCTGAAGAAAGGGCGTGAATACGTTCTGCCTCGAAGAGTCCTCCGCATTTCATAAGCTTTATATTTATCATATTCGCCGCTCCGCGTTTAAGGATTTCCTTAACGTCATAATAAGAAAATGCACTTTCATCCGCAAGAACGGGAACGGCTGTGTTTTTCGTTACGTATTCAAGTCCGTCAATATCACGGTAATGAACAGGCTGTTCAACAAGCTCTATATTCATTCCCGTTTCAAGAGCGGCTTCGCAAATCTTTACAGCATCCTTTGCTTCCCAAGCCTGATTTGCATCAAGTCTGACGGGAACGTTTTTAGGAATTACAGTTGCGATTGCTTTAATTCTTTCAATATCTTCTTCGGGTTTCGTTCCGAGCTTAACCTTCAAAACGTCGAATCCGTCTTCAAGAGCAGCCTTTGTATCTCTTATCATAACGTCGGGAGCGCCAAGGCTTACGGTAATATCGGTTTTCAGACAAAAATCGCCCTTACCGCCCATATATTCATATATAGTTTTGCCCTCTTTTTTAGAAAGCAAATCGTAAAGAGCTATATCAACCGCTGCCTTGGGAGAACTGTTATGCTCCATACAATCCCTTACAAAAGGCAAAAGGGACAAATCAAGCTCAAGACCCACAAGACGAGGCTTTATATATTCCTCCACAGCGTAAATTATCGAACCCACAGTATCCCCCGTAATAACAGGAGTCGGCGCACAAGCACCATACCCAACAAGACCTTCATCCGTATGAATTTCAAGAACGTAATCTCGGATCACGTCAAGTCTTCTTTTTGCCGTTACAAAAGGCACTTTCAAGGGCATATCCTCGGGATAAATTTTAACGTCTGTAATTTTCATAGTAATTCTCCGAACGGTGAAAATTTATATTTACATTTTCATTATACTTCATACACGCCAAAAAGTCAATATATTAACAGGTTTTATTTTGCGGTTTCTCTTGACAACCAAAATGGAAAATGATATTCTATATATAACATTTTAAGGGTGGTATAATGCAGATGACCGAAGCAGATCTCAAAGCAAGAATCAAAGAGAATAAATGCGGATTTTTTGTTTTTTACGGAGACAATGAATACTTGAAGGATTACTATGCTTCCATTTTAAGAAAGGGTGTAGCAGGAGATGATTTCAACTATTCCCGCTTTGAAGGTGATAGCTTTTCTTTTTACGATATAGAAGGCTTCCTTGGAACTTATTCCTTTATGAACGAAAGAAAAATGCTTGAGGTTTCCGACCCGAAGATTCTTAAATGGAGCGAAAAAGAACAAGAAGCTTTTAAAAATCTCATTTCTGACAGCTTCGACGACGTTACGGTTTTGTTCGTTTACAGAAAGGATGAATTTGAATCCAAGCTTATCCCTCCCTCCAAAGCTCCCGCGAAACCGACAATATCGTACGAGCTTGCGGTTTCAATGTCAAAAAATTGCTTTTTCGTGGATTTTCCCGCATCAGACACAGCGAAACTTATAAATTGGATAAAACGTCATTTCGAAAAGGAAAACATCCCTCTTTCAGAAGATGCTCCACGCCATCTTATAGATTATTGCGGGAGCGATATGTATATTCTCAAAGGGGAAATAGACAAGCTTTGTGCCGTATGCGAGAGTGTTTCACCTGTGGAAATAGAAAAGTACTGCTGTTCCAACATAGAATATCAGACCTTCGATCTATCCGAAGCATTATCCCAAGGAAACGCAAAAAAGGTTAAGGAAATTTTCCTCAATCTCAAATTGAAAAAGGCAGACCCTCTTGTTATAATGGGAACGCTCACCAAAAACTTTTACGATACACTTCTTGCAAAAGAGGCAAAAAAATCGGGTGTTTCTTCCGCGATGCTTGCAAAGGACTTTTCCATGAATTCATGGGTAGCAGAAAAACGCATGAGGAGTGCCACGAGCGTAACAAATCAATATCTGGAAAAAGCAATTCACGAATGCTCTGAATGTGACAAAAAGCTGAAAAGCTTTTCCGCAGACCAATACGCTCACATAGAGCTTTTACTCGAAAAGCTCCTTTTGAAATAACAAATCCGAAAGGAAAAACAGATTTGGAAAAACTGAATCTTAAATACACGGTAATAGTTGAAGGGAAATATGATAAAATAAAGCTTTCAAATATTATTTCTTCCCCCATCATAGAAATAGGCGGGTTTTCTATTCTGAACAATCCAAACAAGAAAAAACATATACAGACCCTTGCCAAATCCTCAAAGCTTATAATTCTCACAGACAGCGACAAAGCAGGAGGTTTTATTCGTTCACGCCTTAAGGGCATTGTCTCAGGAGACAGACTTATAAATTTATATATTCCCAAAATCAGCGGAAAAGAAAAGAGGAAAAACACCCCATCCGCAGAAAATCTTTTAGGAGTTGAAGGAATGGAAGGGGAAGTTCTTCGAAAGCTTCTTGCACCGTATGAAGAAGAAAATTCTGTAGAAAAAGTAACTTCTTCTCATTTCTGGGATGCAGGACTTTCGGGAAAAAGTGATTCCTCAGAAAAACGAAAAGAATTATCAAAGGCTTACGACTTACCCGAAGATTTAACTACCAAGTCTTTATTGGATGCAATAAATTCATCAGGCGGGCTTGACCGTTTCCTTCAGACCACAGAAAAACTTTGGAGTAAAAAAGAAAAATCAGATATGAAAACAGAAAAAACCGTTTCTTTCTACACGCTCGGATGCAGGGTTAATCAATACGAAACAAGAGGAATTGCAGAACAGCTTTTCAAAAGCGGATTCAAAATCGTTCCCTTTGGAGAGCCATCTGATTTTGCATTTATAAACACTTGCGCGGTTACAGCTGAAAGCGAAAGAAAAAGCCTTGTTGCCATAAAAAAAGGTGCAAACGCATCAAAACACGCCATAGTTGCGGGATGCTATTCAGAGCATAAGCCTGAAAAGGTAAAAAGCATAAAGGGTGTTTCTTTCGTGGTTGGATGCAAGGAAAAAGAGCGTTGTGTCGGTGCAATAAAAGCTTTGGCAGGTATGGAAAATGAATTCGTTCCTCTTTCAATCTGTAACGCACCGCCAAAGGCTTTCCCATTTATTTCCGCTTGCAGAGCGTATGTTAAAATTCAAGACGGATGCAACGGAAATTGTACTTATTGCCTCATCCACAAGCTCCGTGGAAAATCAACAAAAAGAGATATTGGTGACGTTTTATCAGAAGCGGAAAGACTCGCAAGCGCAGGCTACAAGGAAATCATTTTAACGGGAATCGAAAGCTCCGCTTTCGGCACGAAGGCTTTAACGGAGCTTATCAGAAAAATCGGGGATATTCCACAAATAAAGCGTATTCGTTTAGGCTCTCTCGACCCTAACGTGCTAACAGACGAATTTATTTCCTGCATAAAAGAGACAGAAAGCTTTATGCCTCATCTTCACCTTTCCGTTCAATCTCCAAACAGCAGAATATTACGTCTTATGAAACGGCCCTACAACGGGGAAAAATTAAGACAGAGAATAGAAGCGTTAAGGGAAGCTATTCCCGAAATAATGCTTTCTGCGGATATAATAACGTCTTTTCCAACGGAAACAAAGGAAGAATTCGAGGAAACCTTGGAATTTGTAAAAAAATACAATCTTTTACACGTTCATGCTTTTTCATTCTCTCCAAGACCAGGAACAGAAGCATACGGTATGGATGGTAAAATTCCAAAGGACGAAGCAAAAGAAAGAAACCTCCGTCTTATAGAGGTTTCAAAAGAAATAAAAAAGAATATTCTTTCTAAAAAGCTGGGTATACCTACGGAAATCCTTGTTGAAAGCTTTGACGGAGAATATTTCAAAGGACATACAAAGGATTTTGCGGAAGCACTCATAATATCCGAAGGATGTAAAAAAGGCTTTGAATACGCCGAAGGGGATATAGTTACGGTTACTCCTGTTTCTGTAGAAAATGGATGTATAATTTGCAAAAAAGGATGAAAAATGATTAGAGAGTCAGAAAAGGATTTTTTAAATTCCTTATTCGAGGAAGAAAAAATTGCAAAAATAAAAGGCTGGGACTTTTCCCATCTTGACGGACGCTGGGAAGATGAAGAAGCTCTCCCTTGGGATTATAAAAAAACTGTATTAAACTTCATAAATTCCGAAATGAAGCTTCTTGACATAGATACAGGTGGCGGAGAATTCGTTTGTTCATTGAATCATCCTTACGAAAATATATTCGTAACGGAAAACTATGCACCAAATTTTGAATTCTGCAAAGAAAGGCTTTCCCCTTTAGGAATTACCGTTAAAAATGCATCCGCTCATTCCCTGCCATTTGAAGATGAAAGCTTCGACATTGTTCTGAACCGCCATGGCGACCTTAATGCATCTGAATTTTTCCGAGTACTGAAAAAGGGTGGTATTTTCATAACTCAGCAGGTGGGAGCATACAACGACAGAGAATTTGTGGAACTGCTCATTCCCGATACTGCCATTCCCTACCCTGAACAAACTTTGAAAATCCAGAAGGATAATTTTGAAAAAGCAGGATTTGTAATTCTCGAAAAAGGCGAAGCTTTTTTTCCAATTCGTTTTTTTGACGTTGGAGCTTTAGTTTGGTTTGCAAAAATCATAGAATGGGAATTTCCCGACTTTTCCGTGGAAAAATATTCAGAAAATCTGATAAAAGCGAAAAATATCATTGATAAAGACGGATATATCGAAGGAAAAGCTCATAGATTTTATTTTGTTGCAAAGAAATAGATAATAAATCGGCTTCCCGTCAACATTGACACAAAGCAGCTATAATGGTATAATGATGCATAGAAAGCAATTTTTGTAACAAGGAGGAAAAACAATGGATAGAAATGATTATATATCTGACGAACAGGTTGTAATAAGAGCAAACGCCGCTGTTCAGTTGGCGTTAGAAAAGAAAAAGGTTATTAAAGCACCTATAATCGTTTATAACAGAAGCACTGGAACTATCTGCAATATGAATGAAGATGGCACTCTTGTTGAAGTAGGAAAAAGGAGAACAGTGGGGAGATACAGTGAAAGAAACAGAAAATAATAGAAAGCCAGAAATAGTTGTTTTTGCAGGACCAAACGGATCAGGTAAAAGCACTTTTACTCAATTGTTGAAGCCGCCCATGGACTATATAAACGCTGATGATATTCAAATGGCAATGAAATGCTCTGTAATAGAAGCGGCACAAGAGGCAGAAAGACAAAGGGAAGAACATCTTGAAAATAACAAGGATTTTTGTTTCGAAACAGTCATGTCAACTGAAAGAAATCTTAATCTTCTAAAGCGTGCAAAAGAAAAAGGATATTTCATAAGATGCTATTATATATTAACCGCTGATCCCGAAATAAACGTCCATAGAGTTCGTTCGCGCGTTGAAGAAGGCGGGCATGACGTTCCATATGATAAGATTATACAACGGTATGAACGTGCTTTAAATTTAGTAAAAGATGTTGTTGAAGTTTCCGATATTTGCCATATATACGATAATTCTGAAAAAACGCCATTCAGAATATTCAAAAAAAGAAAAAACATTTGCTATTTCGAAGAATGTGAAGACTGGTTGAAAGAAGATATTGAGCTTCTCACCGCTATTTCACAAATTGAAAAAATAAAGTTAAATTGAAATAAAAAATCGGACGGCAGACGTCCGATTTTTGTGTTTTATATAATTTTTAAAAGCTTCAAAAGTCCTGGGATTTCGTTTTCGAAGTTTACACCGTATTTTATATCAGTTTGTTCACGGTTAGTACGTTCGATACAGTTGCAGGTATAATCTACAGCAATACGTGCTGAATCAGCAAGGTCAAATCCGTTAAGCAACGCAGAACCCAAAGCACTTCCGAAAACGTCTCCCGTTCCGTGATAATAGCCGTCTATTTTCTTTCTGAAATAATAATTTGGTTTTTCACCCGCAACAACAGATGCTGCTCCCAAATTATAATCGTCATAATAAACACCTGTGAGGACAACGCCTTTTACGCCCAAGGAGAGAAGCATTTCCAAAAGATTATTTATATAGCTTTCCGAGTATGGTCCTTCCTTATACTCCTCGCCAAGTAAAAAGCAGGCTTCCGTAATATTGGGAATAATGATATCTGCCTTTGAACAGAGCTTCGCCATACGCTTTGCAAAATTTTCATCAAAAATAGAATAAAACTTTCCGTTGTCAGCCATAACGGGATCAACGAGTTTCACGCAATTTTCTCCTGCAAAATCATTAAAAAGACCTTCTACTATATCTATCTGTCTCTCTGAGCCAAGATAACCGCTGTATATACACTCAAATTTTCTGCCGAGGGTTTTCCAATGAGCGGTTATGGGATCAAGCTCATTCGTAAAGTCGGCAAAAGTATAACCTTCAAACCCGCCCGTGTGGGTTGAAAGCATGGCTGTTGGCAAAACAGATGTTTCTATTCCTGCCGCAGACATTATAGGCAAAGCAACCGTAAGGGAACAACGGCCTATACAAGATATATCATGAACGGCAAGAGCCTTTTTTTGTACGTGCATAAAAACACCTCAACTTGAATAATAACGTAAATTTCGTACGCTGATATTATCACTTTTTTCTTCCGTTGTCAAGCAATTCGACAAACATTCACATCTATGAAACAAATTATCCAAAATAGAAGACAAAAAAAGTCATTCACTGCACTTTTCTATCACATTTAAAACAAATTGGGGCTGTAAAAAAATCTTACAGCCCCTTGCCGTCGGGAGAAACGGCATTTCAGAAAGGATTAACTCACAAGAGTTTTCCAATGCTAAAAACAGTTATTCTTAAATATATCTTTTCTTTTTCCTTGATACTATCAAAGCAAATCCAGAAGCTGATATTGCAAGCATAATCATCCAGAAAACAGCTTCGGCAGAATCGCCAGGCTTTGCAGGAGAAGTTTCAACGTATTCGTTTACAAATTCAACGCTCGGTTGAGGAACACCGTCTGCATTATAAAGGTGAACCGCAGAATGAAGTATTCCCTTACGGTCGTCTGTAATATCAACACGGATTCTGTAAACCGTATCGTCATAAAGTATACCGTCTTTTTCCGCTTGTTCGTAAACCTCTTTTACGAGATAATAATATGAACCTGCTTCTTTATATTCGATTTCTGCAAAAGTGATTCTTCCGTCTTCGCAATTCTTTACGGTTTCAATAACTTTTCCTTCCGTCCAATTTTCATCGGATTCAAGAAGAACAAATTCGAACATACCTTCTTCAAGCGTTTTTCCCACAAGAAGCTTAGTACCTGGAATAAATGCATATGCCGTCATAGGAGCGTATTCATTGATGAAAGAGATATTCTGTACTTCTTCACCGTTTACAAATATGGAAGCATTCACTTCAAGAGCACCTGCACCATTATCGTAAACTTCAATCTTTACTTGATATCTTGTTTCATCATACTTAACGCCTCTGAGAACACTTTCAGCCAATTCGTAAACGGTGAAATAATATTCGCCCGCCTTTCTGAAAGTAAGCTTTTCGAATTGGAAATGTCCGTCGGTAAAGTTTTTAGCCGTATAGCTCTTTCCGTTTTCAAGGACGTTTCCGTCCTTGTCAGATTCAGCCATAACGAAAGTAAATTCGTCATTAAGGAGCGGTCTGCCTTCGAGAACTTTTTCACCATTCAGTACAAATTCTGCTTCTTTTGCAGTATAAGTATTTCTGAAGGTTATTACGTTTCCAACTACCTGAGCCACGAAAATTTCTGTACTCAATGCACCGTCGCCCTTATCGAAAACGTTTATTCTTACGTTATAAACAGTTTTATCGGAAATGATTCCGTCTTTGTCCCTGCTTGTTTCAACAACGGTGTAATTATAAATTCCAACCTTGTCAAAAGCGAGACTTCCGTCAAAGGTTACCTCGCCTGTGGCATCGTTTCTGCCTGTCAGGACAGCTTTGTCACCTTCACGAACCTCAAAGGTGAAAACATCGTTTTCAGTAAGTTCTCTGCCGATAAGTTCTTTTCTTACGTCAAGATCCACTACTATGTCTTCGGGTTCGTATTTGTTTACAAACACAAGTTCTCCGTCTTCAAGCTCCTTGCTGTATTTAACTTCAGCGTTGAGCTTTCCGCCAACACCTTCTGCAGTTACGGTAACGTCAACCTTTACAACAGAGGTATCGTATTTCATAGCATTTACTTTTTTGTCAATTTCCTTAATATAGAACGTATATTCGCCAACCTCGTCAAATATTACGTCAATAAGAGTTTCACCAACTGCATCCGTTGGAGGAACGTCAATACTTAAAATTCCGTTTCCAATACTTGCGGGGATTGTGCAATCCGCATCAACATAGAGTCCGAACTCGTGATGTGCAAGCGTTGCCAGAGAGCTTCCAGACAAATTCTCAAGCTTTTTCTGAATAGGAATACGTGCAACAGCAGGAGCTGTGTTATACTGAACGTTCGTGAAGCTTGGGTCGATAATCCAGTTTCCGTTTTCATCTTTCTTGAATTCTCTGCCTGTATGCTCGGAATGGATTCTGAGTATCTTCAAACCGCCTGACATATAAGTATCAGTAACAACTATGGAGAAGGTATGATATACGGGGTCATACAACATTCCGTCAATTTTTTCTTCGTCTGCAGGAACGTATTCGTAAAGCTGATAGGAGTAAACCCCTGGGATTGAATAAATTTCAGTTGAGAAATCGAAGGTAAACGTTCTTGATTCGTTGTTAACGGTTTTTCTATCTATTTCAACCCAACCGTTTTCATCATGTCTTTCAAGAATTACTGTGAATTCCGCATCTCCCCAATTTTCTATTGGGTTTCCATATTCATCGTTGAGATTTTTCACGCCCGACAAAATAACGGTCTCGCCTGAAACTTTTTCATGAACGTAGTAGTTGACAACTTCAACAGACGTTGGAGTAGGAGCAACATTTACAACTCCATCTCCTCTTTGACCGTTTTCTCTGTAGGATGCTGTGAATCCCGTTGGTACGTTTTCTTCAACAACAGATACGGTTGTGCCAACAGGCAAGTCGAATATTTCTATCTGTTCGTTATGACCGAGAGTAACGGTGGGGAATTTTCCGTTTTCATCCGTTGTGAGAGAAAGTACAGATTCGTCTCCCGAATGTAAAACTTTGTATCTGGCGTTTTTGCTTCCTACGCCCGAAAGGGTTATCGATACGTCAAATTTCTTTTTATATGGAATAGTGTATTCCGCTCCAAGCTCATGCTCAACAGTTTTAGTTACTGTAACGTTGCCAGTTCCTCTTTTCACGTTTACAAAATCCGCAGAAAGAATTTTTCCGTTTTCCGTAACGATAACAGCAGAATTCTGCTCTTTTGAACCGTTCACTGATAAAGTAGTATATTCAAGAGTTTCAACCTCGGTTACAACGTATGTGTTTCCAACGCCCAGACCAACCACTGCAATGCTCTCGCCTGCTTTGAGAGAAACGGTTGTTTTTCCGTTTTCAAAAGAAACCGTTGTTTCGGTTTTATTACCGTTTGCAGACGTTTTAACAGCTTTATACGTTCCGTTTGTTTCATTTTTGCTTTCAACGTTGAAGGTGAATTCATAGCTTCCGCTATCGGTACCTTCCACGGATTTGCTTATTTTTATACCGCTTGCGGGACGAACACGGATAATACCGTTATTCCCCAATGTCGCTCCTACTACGAAGCTGTGGTCAGCTTCGCTTACAAGATGACCTTCGATATCAACGAAGGGAACGTATGATTCTCTAAGGGTATTTGTTTTGTTTGAGGTTTTGTTTACTATATATTCTTCGGTATCAACGTGAACCGTTCCAAAGGGAACGTACCACGTTCCGTCCCCAAGTGCTTTCACAACGCTTATAGCTTCAGTGGAAAGCTTATGGTAAACAGTTTCAAGTCGGGGAGTATTTCCGCCTGAATAAACCTTCATAGCCTGATAATATTTTCCGTTTGCATCGGGAGCATTCTGCCCAATGTATTTTTCATAAGCTCCGTTTACAAGCTGGTAAACAGTTGTGCTTTCCTGAAAATAATATTTTTCATTCTGATGCGAAGGTCTGAAATAGGAATAGGCATTCACCTTGCCGTAGCCTATGGAATTATCAGTTTCATATTGGTTCGTATAGAAATTAACAGAACCGTCTTCGTTTGTATTTTCTGCAACGTATGAAGGATCAACAACATTTCCATCCGCAACTGTAAGCTGATTTATGTTCTTATTCAATCCGATTTCGTAAACAAGACTCATAGGAGCTGTTGCGCCTGAAACGTCAAAGGATGAAACGTTTCCGTCTCTGTCAAGTTTAATATCGTAATTCACCATAGGAATAAGGGAAGCAGGAACGGAGAAGATAACCTTCTGCTCGCCTGTAGCCATGCTTTGGCGAACCTGAACCGTTGCATACATCATATCGGATTTTGATACGCCATGGTCTTCGTCCACTGCGCCGAGATAGCCGTAACTCTTTATGATAAATGCAGGTCTTGTTGCATCTGTAAGGGTGGGGTCTTCAGGATTGGGCATTGTTTCTATACCCTCATACCAGAACCCAAGAAATTCGCCCTTTGCATTTGCATACCAACCGATATAGTTGGAAAATTCTTTATCATTTTTATAGCTCAACTGACCTTTATTGTAAGCCTGAGCAATTAAAGCTTCTGCAATACCTGCATCTTCAATCCCTAAGCGGTTTTTAACAGCATTTACCATTTCCTTGCCCAAGGCTGTGGGAGCTGTGGCAGTTCCGAGGCTTCCGCCATCTGGTACAAAGTTAGAAGCAAGGTCAGCACCTGAGAAGAGGACGTCTCCGATTACGATGCCTTTAATATCGGTAACGCTCATATATTTTCCCACGTTGTCAACGAAGGAAACGTAGCCGTCGTGGTTTTCGTTATCCTCAACAAGAGTGGGGAAATATCTTGACTGCAAAGCAATCTTGTCAACTATGGACTTGAACGCTTCTGAAAGTGCATCAGCATTTGATGCTGTAAAGGATTGGTCAACGTAATATTTTTTTGAAATATCGGATGGGAACAACGTTCCATCTTCAAGGACAGCTTTTTTTACACCGTAGGTATATTCAGTTTTATTACCATATGAACCCTGATTATAATTCTGAACCTTTATGCTTACTTCACCATAGGTCATAAGGGTCTGCCAATAGCTATTGATAACATAGTTAACCAAAGCTTTAAGGCGTTCTGTTTCTGTATAGCCTTCGTTGTTCTCTATAACCTTTGAAGCCCATTCATCGTTTGCTTTGGGGTCCATAATGTCCATGCTTATGCTGTTTCCCAAGCTGAGAGTGTAGAACAAAGGCGTTGTATCAACGTATTTTGCATCTATTTTTTCTTTGGCATAAGCTGCTGTAAGCTGAGTTACAAAATCAGTTTCCGCGTTATTTCTGTTTGTAACCTGATTATTACCCATTTTGAAATCTTCTTTTTGGGTATAATTGTTAGTTGCTGCCGTTGGTTCTCCGTCGGACATAAGCACAATTACGGGAACTCTGGAAACACCTGCCTGATATTCCGCATTTGCAGGAATAACGGGTTCAATATCGTCTCTGAGGAACTGATTCATAGCATCAATAATGCCAAGCTGTGCATATGTTCCTGCTACGTCCGCAACAACGTGAGAGCCTGATACAAACGCACCTGCGGAATTACTTACACCGCTGTTTACGTCAACAGATTCAAGTCTTGTGCCACCCGAAACCGTTGTTTTGAGGAAGTAATTTTCAGAATGAGTATAACGGTCAAGAGGAAGGAGGACTTTACTACTGTCAGCTTTGGATTCCCAAAGAGTTGAGCCGCCAAAATATACGGAAACCCCAACCCTGTTGTGAATATTCAAGGATTGAAGTGAGGTTATAGTGTTGTTTACGGCATCAACCATAGTATTGACCGTTGCGGGATCTCTGCTTGGATACATAGAGCTGGAAAGGTCAAGAACTATCATCGTATCTGTAGGAACGTTTGAAAGTCCTGATACGGATTTATTGGAAGCTATAACGGAAAGAGCCACAAGAAATCCGTTTTCATCATTAAGACTGATTCCGTAATCCTTGAATTCGTCGGCAGAAGTGAAAACGGATTTATCCGTCCATACACTGCCTGCGTTTTCGGTATTCAGCACATCTGAACCAAAATAGGTTTTCCATAAATCCTTCGTGCTGTCATCAGCAATCTTTGTATATTCGGATTCAGCCAATGCAGATTGCTTTACAATCTGAGGCACGGAAACCAACATACAAAGAACAAGTATAAAAGATAACGCTCTTTTGAAAAAAACTGTTTTTGTTCTCATGGTTGTTTATCCTTTCTGTGTTGAAATTCTTCGTTTGTGCAAATCCCTATCATATCTCCCGAGGTCTCGCACAAAAAATATCTGCACGAACCGCAATCCCCATAATTTTCATCTGCATAAGGGCAATCACAATCCGTAACGTTGACCCATCTTCTCCCCTTTGGTGTTATCCGAGGGGATTCTTTGAAATTCGGGTATTCGTTAACAAAATCACCTATTTCTTCATCGAAAACCCGTGCTACTTCCACGACGTCACCGTCAAGCTTGAAAAAACGTAGGTCTTTTTTTATAACTCACACCCTCTTTCGTTCTTATTACGTTAATATATTAACACATTATAAACAAATTGTGATGAGTAATTTTCAAAAAAATTAAAGCATATGATTTTTTTATTTTTCGAGAGCTTTAACGGCTTTATTGATAATTTCAGCTTGTTTAACGTCAATTTTTGAACAAAAACAAAGAAAACCGCCCGTTCGTTTTAACGAACAAGCGGTTAACATTTTATTTTTTATCTGAGCATGAATTTTTCTAACGCTTTTTTGCTGTTTATCTGCAATTTATCATATATATACGATATATAGTTTGTTACGGTTCGTTCCGACAAATGCATATGCTCTGCAATTTCCTTTATTCTCCAGCTTCGGCTGTAAAGCATAGCTATAGTAAATTCCGCATTCGTCAGAGTTGTTGCAACGAGTCTGTCGCTTCGTTCATTGTACACCTCATACCAGGAGCTGTTATACTGCTTAGAAAAATGCATTATCTTTTCATAATATTGAAAATAGTCTTTTTTCAATACGTTTTCAATAAGTCCGCCTAAAAGATTATAATGCTCAACAAAGGGCATTATAAGCTCCTCATCGCAGGCAAGCTTCCACGCCTTTTCCATGCTTTTTTTAGCCTTTTCCTTTTCCAGCAGATTTATATGAGCCATAGCGGAAACAAGATGAAGATATATTTCGGGGATAACGTAGCTTTCTGTTTGCAAATTCAATGCCATTTCCGCAAATCCTAAGGCTTTCGAATAATTTTTTTCGAGATACTCATCGTAAGCCATAAGGTAACAGCCAAAAAGAAGTAAGCCGTCTGACAGATACTTTATGTATTCATGTATTCTCGGTACGTCTTCAAGTGGAAGATGAAGCTGAAGCTTTGCCGCAAGAGATGAAAGAACGGTTAGTGCCGCAACACTTTTGTCGCTTCCCTCTTTGAGACTTTCAGAAAGATTTTCAGCCATGATTCCCGATGCATATTTACTTTTCACAAGATGACCCCTTGAAAGATTGGAGAACATACAATATAAAGAGGACATTGAACGAACAGTAGGCTCTGGGGAATCCATAAAAGGCTCCGCTTCTATGGTACATTCCTTCAGACAAGCTTTATAGTAATACTGCTCGCAACGAGCCATCGCTCTTTCTTCTTCGCTTTTAAGGTTGGAAATATATTCAGAGATGCTTCCCCCTGTGTAAAAACGCATCAAGGGAAATGCCGCCTTGGACAAATGCTGTTGTGGAGAAGATGATTTATCCCCAGGTCTTATTGCATCTGTCGGTATAAGCCAATCCCTCCCCACCTTATGAGAATAAGGAATTTTTCCTTCTTTTGCCCATTTCTGAATAGCTCTGACAGTAACGCCAAGTCTTTGTGCCGCTCTGTCTGCCGTTTCAAAATTCAATATACCGCCCCCAAGCCTTTTTTAAAAGTCTTTTCTCTTGTATGCCAGTTTTTTTCACTATTATTCATTATACAACACAATTTTTTTATTGTCAATGTAATTATTCCGCCAATAAAGACCGAGGATCAAATTTCACCTCGGTCTTTATTTAATCAACCACTTTTTAACAGCTCAGCATCCGATAAGAGCCAACGTTTCTTTATTTTTAAGTCTTAAATTATCGGATATCATAGCAATAAATTCTGAATTAGTGGGCTTTCCTCTTGAAGTCTGAACAGTGTACCCGAAAAATGAGTTAAGAACGTCCACGTCACCTCTGTCCCACGCAACCTCTATAGCGTGGCGAATGGCACGTTCAACCCTTGAAGAAGTTGTATTATATTCTTTGGCAACCGCAGGATAAAGAACTTTCGTTACGGAATTTATGTAATCCGTATTGCTGACGGTCATTATAATTGCCGTTCTCAAATATTGATATCCTTTGATATGGGCAGGAACGCCAATCTGATGAATTATTTTCGTAACCTGTGCTTCTATATCAAAGGGTTCAGAAGCAGGCGGAGTCGCAGGTCCTCTCCTCTTGCCATTATTTGCACATTTTTCTATACGCTCAGCAAGAACGTTCCAATCCACAGGCTTCAGCATACAATACGCCGCTCCATTCTGACAACATTCTTCAAATAAAGATTGATTGTTGAAATTTGAAAGCATTATGAAAGAAGGAAAATATTCCCCAAACTTTCTTTTGCTTTCCTTAATAAGCTGGAGTCCGTCAATTCTTCCTAAATAAAGCTCTGATACAACTGCATTGGGGCGGAATCTTGCAATTTTTGAAAAAGCATCCATTCCGTCAATAGCTTCTCCCACTACGTCAATATTGAGCTTTCTCAAATTCATAACGCAATTTCTTCTGAATTCCACGTTGCTGTCAACTACTATTACCTTTGTTTTTCCATGTGTCGATTGACCGATTTGGCTGATTTGATTGTTTTCCATTGATGTCTCTCCGTTTCTTTGTTGTCAGGCGGAACAACAAACCGCAGATTGTTCTTCGTTTTGTTGTTCTCGCTGTCATTATTTTACATTTCTGTCAAATTATACCATTTTTAAATAAAAAAATCAACCCCTTTTTCCAAAAAAGTATCAAAGTACGCCAAAAATCTTTCGACACTTTTCGAGGGTGACGTTTATTCCAAACCCACTAAAGAGAAAAAAATGCCTTTCGCAAAAAATCGCGAAAAGCATTTTTGGTTAATTTATTAAATTGTTTGTTTTAAATTCGCAGGATTCATCCGCTTTCTCAGTGGAGTCGAAGCGTCCCCCGTCAGTTCAGTATTAGAAAATTATATCTATAAGAAGAACTACAATTGAAAGTATACTAAATAAATCAAACTTGTAATCATCAATTGCGTTTGCATTTTTGTCTTTTATAATTTTTGATTTCACAAGAGCAATGTACCCGCCAAACAACGCAACAATCGACACTAATACATTTAACCATGCAAAACTATCGATGATAAGCCATACAGCAAAAATAATATATACAAAAACAAAAAACAATCTTCTTATAGGTTTTTTTGAAAAAAATGTCATCTTTTCCTCCTGAATATAATCTTATTTTTGCGGTCACGACTTTTTTCATCGCCAAGGCGATAGAAAAAAACGGTGTGATTGGAAAAATAGCCCCCGAAGGCGTACCAACGTACGTCGAGCGGGGATATTTTTTCAAAGCAAAAAGAAATACTATTTCTGAAAAATTCGAAGAATTTTTTATTTCCTTGATGGTACAAAATAGAAATTAAAAAAATTTATGTCCGCTTTTGATAAGATTCAACTTTGCACTTTCTTATATATTATCTTATTTTTGCGGTCACGACTTTTTTTACATCACCTTTTTACATTCTCTCGATTATTTTCATTATAGCTTCCGCTGATTCTACTTTATTTATTTCATCGCGGAGGGATGCGCTTCCGTATCGTCCTTTGGTGTACCAACTCAAATGCTTTCTTGCTTCTCTGACGGCGATATATTCGCCCTTATTTTCAATCATCATTTTTATCTGGGTGATTATTGTATTTTTAAATTCCTCGTCGGAAGGCGGTATATATTTTTCTCCCGTAAGGGCAGATTTTATTTGAGCGAATATCCAAGGATTTCCCATGCAAGCTCTGCCTATCATAACACCGTCACAGCCCGTCTCATTCATCATAGAAAGAGCATCCTCGGCTGACGAAATATCACCGTTTCCGATAGCGGGGCATTTAACGTTTTCTTTTATCTTTTTAATTATAGCTCTGTCGGATTTTCCGCTATACATCTGCGCCGCCGTTCGTCCGTGAACGAAAATAGCATCTGCGCCTGCAGCTTCCAATGCAAGAGCAACTTCAAATCCGCCATCTGTATCCTTTTCAAATCCACGGCGAATTTTTGCAGTTACAGGAACGTCAACCTCTTTTTTGACCGCTTCCATTATTTCACCGCAAAGGCGGGGATTTTTAATGAGTGCAGATCCCTCTCCCGCCTTAACCGCTTTCGGTACGGGGCACCCCATATTTATATCTATAACGTCTGGCTTCATATCCATAATAATGGATGCTGCTTTAGCTATATGATAGCTGTCGCTTCCGAAAAGCTGTATTGCTATGGGGCGTTCTTCCTCGTGAAATGAGGCGTATGTTCTTGTTTTCTTATCTCCAAAGCAAACGGCTTTCCCCGAAATAAGTTCCGTTGTTACAAACTCCACACCGTTCCTCTTGCATATTCTTCTGTATGCGCTGTCCGTCACGCCTGCCATTGGTGCGAGGAACAATCCGTTTTTGATTTCCAAATCTCTTATTTTCATAGAATCAGTTTACCGTATTTTCTTCAAAATTGCTCATAAAAAATGTTTTTGCGCTGTTTTCTATCATCTGATTTTCTTCGCTCTGATATTTGCAAACCTCAGATGCAAGGCTTTGCGTTTTTTGTAGGATATCAAAATCCGCAAAGGATGCGGTTTTGAATCTGATTTCTCCGTTTTGCCTTTTTCCGAAAAATTCCCCAGGTCCTCTCGATTGAAGGTCTGCTTCCGCAACTTTGAAACCGTCTGTTGTATCACATAAAACCTTTAATCTTTCACGGGTTTTTGCAGTTTTATTATCGCTCATCAGAACGCAATAGGATTGCATGCTTCCTCTGCCAACACGCCCTCTCAACTGATGAAGCTGAGAAAGTCCGAAGCATTCCGCATTCTCTATAAACATAACAGTTGCATCGGGGACGTCAACCCCCACCTCAACAACAGTTGTGCTTATAAGTAGCTTCGTATCTCCGTATTTGAAGCCTTGCATAACCTTTTCTTTTTCAGCAGAGGTCATTTTTCCGTGAAGTATATCGCATTTTATGTCGCCTACGGGAGTACCTATAAGATTTTTTGCGTATTCCACAGCGTTTTTCTTTTCGCTTTTTTCTTCTTCATCTTCCACAAGAGGACAAACTATGTAAGCTCTCCCTCCTGAATCAACGTTTTTCTTTATAAATTTGTATATACGCTCTCTGTACGAAGAATCCACAGTATAGGTTTCAACCTTT
Source organism: Eubacteriales bacterium (assembly GCA_045596755.1). Lineage (GTDB taxonomy): Bacteria > Bacillota > Clostridia > Oscillospirales > CAG-382 > SIG653. The sequence continues at coordinate 19,101 of JAZOCZ010000146.1, forward strand.
TTTCTGCCCAAAGGCAACGTATCTATTATGCTTACGTCCATATCACCGTAAAGCACAAAAGAAAGAGAACGGGGAATAGGCGTTGCGCTCATTACGAGGGTATGAGGAACGGTAAATCCGTCACCGCCTGTCAGAAACGCTCTCTGGTCAACTCCGAAACGGTGTTGCTCGTCAATTACAGCCAACCCCAAGGCTGAAAATCTTACATCCTTCTGTATGAGAGCATGAGTTCCCACAATAACGTTTATCTCACCCGAAGCAATTTTTTGTTTAGTTTCTCTTTTTTCCTTTGCGGTCATAGAACCGCAAAGTAAGGCAGTAGTGATTCCCGTCCCTTCAAAAAGCTTTTTGAAGGTTTCAAAATGCTGTGTTGCAAGTATTGCCGTTGGGGCAAGGATAGCGGTTTGGAATCCGTTTTTTGCCGCAAAGTAAGAAGCGGCGGCGGCAACAGCGGTTTTACCGCTTCCAACGTCACCCTGAACCATTCTCACCATAGGATAGCCCTTACACATATCGGGAACGATTTCAGAAACTGCTCTGTTTTGTCCTTCTGTCAATTCAAAGGGCAAAAGCTTTTTAAATTCAGAAATATACCCCTCATCGCTCATTTCAAAAGCTTTTTGCTTTTCCTTTTCACGCTTCAAGCATCTGAGAGCTACCTGAAACAGCAACAGCTCTGTGAATGCTAAAGTTTCTTGTGCTTTTTCAAGAGATTCCTTATTTTCAGGAAAATGCATCTGAAAAACCGCCTGATTCAGTGGCATAAGAGAATACTTTTCTCTTACAGAAGATGGCAATACGTCTTTAATATTTTTCATCTCTGAAGATAGAGAAGATATTATTCTGCTGAAAACCGACGACGTTAGTCCTGCCGTCAAAGAATACACGGGGTATATATTTTTCATTCCGCTTTCTTTGTATATTTCTATGGTGGGGGAAAGTATCTCCATGCCGTATCGTCCAAATGACGCCTTACCGAAAAGTCGGTACTTTTCTCCCACAACCAAGGCTTTTGCCGTCTGTTCTCTGTTAAAAAGCGTGACAACAAGAGTGCCCGTTGTATCTGCAAAGAACACTCTTGAATATTTTAGATTATTTTTCGCCATATGAAAGGTAGGCGGTGAGGTAACTTCAACAACGACGGAACAAACGTCACCGTCACAAAGGTCACATATATTTTTCACGTTTCCTCTGTCCTCGTATCTTCGCGGAAAAAAGCAAAGCAAATCGTGAACCGTATGTATTCCCAGCTTTTCAAGTTTTTTTCCTCTGACCTCGCCAACGCCTTTTACGTATCTGACGGCTCGGTTATCCATTACAGATTCCCCTCAAAAGTTTAATTTCAGCTGCATACCCCTCAACGTCATTGGGAGTTTCAAGAACGAAAGGCAAATCTTTTAAAGAAGGATGAGTAAGAACTTTTACCAATGCATCAAGTCCTATATTTCCCTCTCCGATTTTAGCGTGTCTGTCCTTTTTGCTTCCCAAAACGTTCATACTGTCATTAAGATGAATTGCTTTCAGCTTATCAAGTCCTATAACTCTGTCAAATTCTGCAATAACGCCTTCCAAATCGTTTACGATATCGTATCCACCGTCAAAAATGTGGCAGGTATCAAGGCAGAATCCCACCTTTTCTTTAAGGTGAACTTTA
>JAZOCZ010000147.1:0-6557 GCA_045596755.1 Eubacteriales bacterium
CAAGATAACCTTTATCGTTAAGTATCAAAGCCACTTCTTCAGCTCTTTCATCACTTTCAAAAAATACCGAACCTTGTCTGTATGAATCTGAAAGAATTTCATTTGCTATATTTTGAAGAAAAGAAGGGTGAGCAAGTATATCGACATATTCCATGCCTGAAGGTGCTTTATCGGAAAGAATCTCTTCCGTAAATTCTTTAGAAAAATTTTCTGCCGAACCGTAATCCGCATATTTATCTGAATAATAATCGTATTTATAATACTGAGACGTTAAAAGAATATTCGTCTTAACCTTACCGCCAAAGGATTGAACTGTTTTCCTGTACGAAGGATCCATTATGTATATTTTTCCCTCTTCAACGTCAAAGGAAGGATTCAAAAAGTAATAATATAAAGTATCGCTTTTCAATGCGTTATCGTTATTATATGGCGTTACGGTAACCGTTATATTTGTTTTTATTTTTCTCGTAAGGTAATGAACTGCTGTCAAGATTTCAAAACCTTCTTCGGTAAAAAGACATTTCCCAATTTTATTATTATCATAATAATATTTAACGCCCGTTATTTTATATTCAAGGTCCATATAAGTCAGTTTATCGTTAATCAAGGAATCCTTACCAAAATAACGGCTGTATGAAATAGGAAGATACAAAAATACCTCGTTTGATTTTTCTGGGTATTTACCTACTATATCGTCACCAAAAGTTTCCCCGAAGGTACATTCAAAATTGGCGGACATCGTATAATCTTCATTCGGAACTTCAAAATAAAAATATTGTCCGTCCTTTTGGTCAAGAAGTAAATCGTAATGAATATAACCCTTTCCGCCGTATTCCTTAACTATATCTTCAAGTTCTTTTTCAGTCACGTTTTTTCCGCTTCTGTGGGTAACTACAAGGCGTCCTTCAATATTGTTGAACATATAATATTCATCAAAAATATCGAAGGCTTCTCCGCAGAAAGAAGTCATCGCAAAAACACCGAAAGTTCCTAAAATCATGAGAAGACAAAGAAAAAAAGAAAGTTTTGGTTTTGAGGTAAACAACGCTTTGCCCAAAGTTATACCGTTTTTTACCTCTTTTTTCTTTTTGCTTGTTTTCTTTTTTTTCGTTTTTTCTTTTGGTTCACAAACTACAGCTGGTGTGGTCATAACCGTATCTGCTTCAACCGCACCGTCGAAGAAACGAACGTGGCGTGTTGCGAATCGTTCAACTTCATCGTAATTATGGGTAACAACAATTAAAAGCTTATCCTTTGAAACCTCGCGGAGAAGCTCAATTATTTCCGCAGACGTTGCAGAGTCCAGATTTCCCGTAGGTTCGTCTGCAAGGATTATGGGACTATCCTTTGCCAACGCTCTGGCAATAACCGTTCTCTGTTTCTGACCGCCTGAAAGTTTACTTCCCTTATGTTTTATATGGGAAGTCATTCCGACACGGTCTATAAGCTCCAAAGCCCGTTTTCGACGGGCTTTTTTGTCCTCAATGTGCATCAAAGCAAGTTCAACGTTCTGGAGAACGGTGAAACTTTCAATAATGTTATAATCCTGAAAAATAAATGAGATATACTCACTTCTGTATTCTTCCCAATCGGGTTGAAGAAAATGAGAAGTAGGCTCTCCTTCTATAAAGAGTTCGCCTTCTTCATAGGAATCCATTCCGCTTATAACGTTAAGCAAAGTGGATTTACCCGAACCCGATTTACCCGTTACCGCAACGAACTCTCCCTTTTCAAAGGAAAGATTCACGCCTCTTATACCAACGGTAACGTTTCCTTCGGATACGTATATTTTTCCTATATCCTTTAATTTAAGAAAAGCCATACCTTTCTCCTTTTTTTATTTTTTTCTTCTGAAAATCTTAACTATTTCCATAATAGGAATAATTACGATAGCAAGTCCTATGGCAATAACCAGGTCAACTACGGAAATCGCGGAAAGGCCGAAGGCGTTTCTGAGGAATGGGATAAGAAGAACGCCAAGGGTAAGAACAAATGAACCTGCCATCGCACCCAAAAGCCAGAAATTGTGGTTTTTAATTTTGAAAATTGACAAGGTGCGGGAACGCATATTGTATGAATGGAAAATCTCAACGAGAGAAAGAGTCAAAAATGCCATTGTCATTCCTTCTTCGCTATGACCGAAGCCGAAACTGCCGAATTCCATTTTATAGCCGATAAAGTAAGAAATCAACGTAAGCACAGTGATAAGAACACCCTGGAATGCAACGTCGAAGCCTAATTTATCCGCGAAAATGCCTTCATCGGATTTTCTGGGGGAACGGTTCATAACGTCGCTTTCGCTCTTTTCCATACCGAGAGCCAAAGCGGGGAAACAGTCAGTAATAAGGTTTATCCAAAGCAAATGGATAGGCTTCAAAATGGTAAAGCCAAGCATTGTTGCCGTAAAGATAGAAAGCACTTCCGCAAGGTTTGAGGAAAGAAGGAACTGAATTGATTTTCTGATGTTATCGTAAATTCTTCTGCCTTCTTCAACGGCTGAAACAATAGTTGCAAAGTTATCGTCGGTGAGAACCATATCCGCAACGTTCTTTGTAACGTCCGTACCCGTAATACCCATACCAACGCCAATATCTGCGCTCTTTATAGCAGGGGCATCGTTAACACCGTCACCCGTCATAGCAGTTATCATACCTTTGCTTTTCCATGCATTTACTATTCTTACCTTATGCTCAGGCTGAACTCTTGCGTAAACGGAATATTTTTCTATATCAGAGAAAAGCTGTTCATCAGAAATACTGTTAAGCTCCTCACCTGTTATGGCAAGCTGACCTTCGGAAAGGATTCCAAGCTGTTTTGCAATAGCAACAGCCGTATCCTTATGGTCACCCGTTATCATAATAGGACGTATTCCCGCCATCTTACATTTTCCAACGGCTTCAACCGCTTCGGGACGAACGGGGTCAATCATTCCCGAAAGACCAACGAAGCAAAGCTCATCTTCAAGATATGAATCGTCGAATTTTTCAGGCTCTTTTTCCCATGCTCTCTTTGCAAGGGCAAGAACACGCAAAGCTTCATCTGCCATCGCTTTATTCTGCTTTAAGATTTCAGTTTTCTTTTCTTCCGTAAGGGAAACAACGTTTCCGTTTTCGTAAACAAATTTGCATTTTTTCAATATTTCATCGGGCGCACCCTTTGTATACTGAATAAGGTTTTCTCCCGATTTGCAAACTACGGACATCATTTTTCTGTCGGAATCAAAGGGGGCTTCTCCGATTCTTACGTATTTTGTCAAAGTTTCTTCAAGTCCCGACTTTGCAAGGTCGTTTACCAAGGCACATTCTGTAGGTTCGCCTACCGCTTCGCCGTTTTCAAGCTTCGCATCGCTACACAAAGCCATTCCCGAAATAAGCTCTGATTCACCGTCTTTATCAAAGGTAAAATGATTAACAACGGTCATTTTGTTCTGAGTAAGTGTTCCCGTTTTGTCAGAACAGATAACTTGAGTACATCCCAAAGTTTCAACAGCCGTTAATTTTCTGATAACTGCGTTTCTTTTTGCCATATTTGTAACGCCGATGGAAAGAACAACCGTTACAACTGTTGCAAGTCCTTCAGGAATTGCGGCAACGGCAAGGCTGACCGCAATCATGAAGGTTTCAAGAATTGCATTACCCGTAAAGTTGGGATAAATCTTTATAATATCAACTGCAAAAATAACTGCACAGATAACCAGAACGAGAACGCTCAAAATTTTACTGAGCTGTGCAAGTTTCTTCTGCAAAGGTGTTTCTCCATCGGATGCAGCGGCAATAGCTCCTGCTATTTTACCCATTTCCGTTTTCATTCCCGTTGCAGTTATAACAGCCATTCCTCTGCCGTAAACAACGGTGCTTCCCATATAAACCATGTTTGCTCTATCACCGAGAGGAACGTCACCGCTTGCGTTTGCCGTAAGAGCTGCAGAGGTTTTTTCCGAAGGAACAGACTCTCCCGTAAGAGCCGCTTCTTCGATTTTAAGGCTATGGCTTTCGATTATTCTACCATCAGCAGGAACTGCATCACCTGCTTCAAGAATAACTATGTCACCAACAACCAATTCCTCGCTTTTTACGGTCATAAATGCACCGCCTCTTATAACCTTTGAGGTTGCGGCGGCAATTTTCTGTAACGCTTCAATGGCTTTTTCAGCCTTTGTTTCTTGGAATACGCCCAAAACTGCGTTAATAATAACAACGCTCAATATTATTATAACGTCCGTAAAGGGTTCGTTTGCGTATACCGCTGTTATTCCCGATATTAAAGCGGCAATCATAAGAATTATTGTCATTGGGTCTGTAAGTTCGCCTAAAAATCTGCGAAGCAAAGAAACCTTTTTCGCACCTTCCAACTTGTTTGCACCGTTTTCTTCAAGTCTTTTGGATGCTTCGTTTTTGTCAAGTCCCTCTTTCGAGGTTTTGAGATGCTCGAGCACCTCTGCTGATTCTTTCAGATACTCTTTCACTAAAAATTTCCTCCTATAAAGTAAAAAAACCTTCCTGTCCGAACAAGAAGGAACGGGAGCCAACTTGTTTTGACAGACTTGTCTTTCATTTAAGTCTTGTCATTTAAGGCACCACCACGGTTAAACCGGTGTTGACGGCGATACCGCACTTTCGTGCTGACTACTCCCTTGGATGTAGATTATCACATTTTTATTTATTTGTCAAGGGATTTGATTCTAATTTTCCCCATATGTATCAAAAAATACCAAAAATTGACCTTCAATGCGGAATTAGGAATTCGGAAAGTGGAATAATTGGAAAAGCACGGTTTTGAGTTTTGATTCTCAAGACCGTGCTTCTCTTAATCTCAATTTGGAATAATATTATGAATTATCTTTCGACCAACTGGATAAAAATTTCTTCGCTATTACCTATTGACTTACCGAGATCCCATTTTTATTCGTTGCTTTCCGAGGAAGAAGGGACTGAGGGATTTCCACCGTCTTCAATTGTAATTATAGTTTCATAGTCTTCAATAATATTGCGCTTATCTTCAACCACGTTGCCTATATTTCCTGTTTCAACGTTATATTCGTAAACGGTTGTTCCATTTTCTATTATGTAATGAAAAGCTGTTTTTTCTACGTTCACGTTATCCCATTCCACTATACCCTTTTCGTCGTCGTAGGTATAAGAATAATCTGTATCCACAACTATACAATACGTTGCTGTTTCATCGAGAATAGCATATAAATATAAAGTGCAGCCTGAATCCCCGTAAAAAGTACATTCAACGCGATGTATTTTTTCATCTTCACTATAAACATAAGCTCTTGCCCCTTCGGCGCTCATACCGAAGAAAGTTTTTTCTTCCACAACCAAATTCTTTTCAAACGTATTGGAAAAGAATTCGCTTATCTTTTTACCGTATTCTCCGTATTCTTCAGCTTTTTCCGATGATTCCTCGGATACTTGGGATATTTCAGATAATTCTTCGGATATTTCTTCCGTAATATCATTCATACTCGCTTCAATAGAACTTTCCGTTTCTTTGCTGGAAGTTTCTACCTTTGAGGGTTCTTTATCTTCACAGGATGCAAACGTAATAATAGTTGATAATGCAAGAACTAAAAAAAGTATTTTTTTCATTTCACACCTCAATTTTCTTAAACATTTTCTTTAATTTTTTCTATTGATTTTTTTATAAACGGTTACTTATCCCTAAATCCATTATACGCCCTTGTTTTGAAAATGTCAATATATTTTTAAACTTTTTTTCACAAAGTAACATTTTTAACTTTATAAAACATTTATATCAAAAAAACTAATTCAATCATTTTGGTATATTTGCTTTATTTTTCTTATCCTTTGAGCCACCGCCGAAAATATCACTTAATCCCTCTAATACCTCACCGCCTGAAATAATAATCAAAACGATAATTGCAATCAACATAAAAAATCCAAAGCTTCCAAAAGATATATCTCTCATAATATTACGATTTTCCTTGTTGGCAGTATACAAAAAAACGCCTGAATAAAAAGCAGATATAATAGAACAAAAAAATCCAAACATATATGACATTTTATCATATTTCATCCATAACTCAAAAGATACTATAATCAAGGCAACGGATAAAATAATAAGAGCTACATTAAGTATACGGTTTCTTTTCTTTAACAGTAATATAAGCAACAAAATTAAGGTGAGAACAACAAATGCAGGTAAAACACCTAATATAAATTCCGATATTTCCGCCTTTAAATCTTTATGTGAAAGCAAAGCCGAAAAGCAAAATCCACCGCCAAATGAATTTAAAAATACGCTGATAACGTAAGTAATTTTTTTCTTACAACAATGGAGAGGAACTGCACAAGCCATTAAAGCGATACCTACCCAAAAAGCAACCCACTTGTTCAGATTATTTGAAATTATATTTGACGAAATAAGGAAAATAAAGAGAGAAAAAAGAGAAAACCCGTATACAGTCAATGATCTTGATATAGAATTTTTATGATTCATAAATACCCCTTTTCCGAACTTATATCAAAAATACATATTACTCACCTGATTCATTATATAGCTTATTTTTAAAAATGTCAATAATTCGTTTT
>JAZOCZ010000148.1:0-2767 GCA_045596755.1 Eubacteriales bacterium
CGCTTGGCCTCCGACTTTCCTTCGAGTACGGTGTCGGTTAAATCGTATCCGCCCAAAGAGCCGTTTCCCATATAGGAAATATCTTCAACCAACGAATAATATACGTTTTCTCCCGAATTATCAGAGTTCAGAAAGTCCTCGAAATCGTCCCATGTTTTTATATTTATGGGATTTTGTTCTGTGCCCGTTTCTTCGCCCTTTGAAAATAAGGGTGGGATATTAACCGAAATCAAAGTGAAAGCCAACAAAAAAGCTAATAGTTTTTGCTTCATTTTCTACTCTCCATGATTTATTTTGCCTTTTTTAATCTTATTATTGCTATTAAGGAAGTGAATGCAACAATTGCCATAAACGTAATGAAGAAAGATGTGTTATCGAAAGGGGAGGCGGGTCCGCTTTGCCCTTCAGAGCTTTCAAAGTCTTCACTGCTTTCTAAGTTCTCTTTTACAACTTGGAAGCTCCTTGAAATTTCGGGTAATACGGTGTTTGCTTTCATACCGTCGTTTCCGAATATGTCGCTTCCGCTTTCAAGTATTATGCGGTCTTTAATAATTATTTCAACATTTTCTCCGTATTCATAACTATCGTCTTTTGCTGTGAATATTATCGTGTTTCCGCTATATACCTTCACAGCGTTATATACAATTTCATCAACTCCAACGATTCCGTTGACGCTTGCGGTCAATGAAATTCCGTCGATGTTAGTTACGTTTACGTCTTTTGAATAGGTTACGGCAATAATTGAATCTTCAACGCCGCCTACGGTTTTATCTGCCTTTTTGGAAAGAATCGAAACAACGTCTATTCCGACTTTTTCCAAAGCCTTGCTTGTTACCTTAGGTAAATCGCCTTTCAGTATCACCGTTGTGTTTTCGTTATACAGATAGTTGTTTCCGAAAGAGTTTATGGAGCCTTGTAACGTGAATTTAACAAGCGTTGCATCTTCGGGCAATGTTATAACACCTTTGTATATTGCAACGGTTTCACCTTCAACACTGTCAAACTCAAGTTCGCTTTCAATCGTTGTTGTGTATCCGTTTTCATACTCAACGTATGTAATTATGTCAACGGTTGATTTTTTGAAAGTTACTAAATTGAGTTTTTCAGCAAAAGAAACGTGTGCGGAAACTTCAAAAGTGTTGCTCTTGTTACCGTTCACTTTTAACCATGCATTTTCCACAATACCTTTTTGGCTCATATCAATCAAAAGGTTGCATTCAGGAACAACTTCGCTTATACCTATACCGTCCGCTGTTGTTACAGAACTGAACGTATACGATATTTTTTCTGAAACAGACAAGGAAGAAATCTGACCGCCTGTGACGGATATGGGAGTTTTTGTACAGAAAACAAGGCTGTGGCTGTTTACTTTATCAAGATAAAGGTCAAGTTTTTCAACGTTTCCGTTTGTTTCCATATCAACGAAAGCGAAAACGTTTTCTTTGGTGATAACCTGAATTTTTTCATTGAAAAGCAAGGTTAGCTGAACTTTTAAGCCGTTTTCGGATTCTAAAAGTTCTAAGGAGGCGTCATTTGCGGATTTTCTGCTTATGGACAGTTCGTTGTAATTAAGCACGCTTGTTGAACAAACAAAGCCGTCCTTTGAGATAATCTGCGTTCCTTCGGGTAAAATGAATTTTTCTGCCGTGTACGTTTTGGAAATTTCGTTTGAACCGAGAGAAACGTCATCGTTCAACATATACGTTGCTTTGGTGTATGATTCGTTGCCTTCGGTTATGGTTTTTGCGGAAATGAATTCAAGCTCAACTGTGTTTGTATAAGAAGAATTGTACTTAACTGTTCTTTGGGAAACGGACAAGGACGTGCCTTTAAGGGTGTTTTCGTCGATTTCCGTGTTGAAGCTAACATCTGCGCAAAGTGTGGTGTTTTCACGTTTTGCACCGTCTTTGAAATAAAGATTTACGTCTGACAAATATGCGTTCCCGTTGATTGAAACAACGTCAGCCTCCAAAATCTTTGGATTTACGGAAATTTTGTCCTTTTGGCAAAGGATTTCTGATTTTGAATCAAAGTACGTTATTTCCTTTGATACGAGAGATAATTCGAAGGTTTCACCGTTCTTTACGGAAATGGACTCACTCCCTTTGAATACGAGAGTTTTTCCGTTTTGTACCTCTGTAAGTATTAATTTATGGAAGGCAGACCCGCTTTCTCTCTTTTCTTCCAACGTAACGTATGCGCTTTTCGCGTTTATTGCGGACGTTGCATCAATTTGTTCTTTATAGTTTACGTAAACCGTGGGGATAGCTCCATTTTCCAGAACGATTACAGGCTTTTCGTTGCTCTTTAATTTTTCATAGAAAATATCTAAATCGGATTTATCTTCCAAAACGTTAATAAGATCGTTTTCAAGATAATCTCCGTCTGCTGTTATAAGGACGTAATTCTTCTCGTTGAGAAGTATGCCCTTTTCGAATTCAAATAATTTGGACGTTTCGCTTTGAGAAAGTTCAAGCTTTTCTGCTCTGTATATTGCGATTCTGGGGTCTTGTGTCATTCCTGCGAAGAAGAAATCCACAAATATTTCGGAACCGTTTTCGTCTGTGGTTTTATAAAGCAATTTTGTGCCTTTAAGACGGTCAGTATCGAGGGAAGCGGTGAATTTACCGTAAATATTGCCCTTGCGGATAACGGAGTGCCTGTTTTCGGACTTGTGTACTCTCCGGTGAAAAATCTTCTGTATTATGCAATAAAAGGAGTCGGTGCTTTCAGAGTCACAGAGCAGGGAGAAACCGCAATCTTTACA
>JAZOCZ010000149.1:0-4249 GCA_045596755.1 Eubacteriales bacterium
AGGAATCAGATTAACGTGGGCGAGGCTTCCTTTAAGCCTTTTTGCCAAAAGTTCCGCACACTCCTTACTGTCATTCACACCGCTTATCATGGCGTATTCATAGGATATACGTCTTGACGTGGCGTTGCTATATTTTTTGCAGCTTTCCAGAAGCTGTTCTATTCCCCATTTATTAGCAATGGGCATTATCTGTTTTCTTATTTCGTCAGAAGGAGCATGAAGGGAAACTGACAACGTTATCCCCAATTTTTCTTCCTTCAACTTATCTATCATATCAACAAGTCCGCAAGTTGACAAAGATATATGACGCATACCTATACCAACTCCGCGTTCATCGTTGACCAATCGAAGAAACTTCAAAACGTTATCGTAATTATCAAGAGGTTCACCAATTCCCATAAGGACAATATTTGAAACCTCCTCGCCCATATCACGTCTGCAAACCAATATCTGCTCCAAAATTTCAGAGGGTTTAAGTCTGCGGACAAGTCCACCTATAGTGGAAGCACAGAAACGGCATCCCATTCTGCAACCTACCTGCGTTGAAACGCAAACGGAGTTTCCATGCTTATACCGCATAAAAACAGTTTCTACCCGTTCTCCGTCCTCAAATTCAAGAAGGTATTTAACAGTGCCGTCAATTTTCGAAACAAGTTTACGAACAATTCTGGCACAACTAAGGGTACATTCCTTTGACAGTTTTTCTCTCATGTTTTTCGGAATATTAACCATTTCCGAAAAATCAGTTACCCCTTTATTTATCCATTCGTAAATTTGTTTTCCACGGAAAGAAGGGTATCCGAGAGAAATCATATATTCACATAATTCATCAGGGAGCATCGATTTAAGGTCTGTCATACTTTTCTCTCAACACTTTTTGTTTTTCACAATTTCAGCTATATAAAAGCCGTCACATCCGCTCTTTGGCAAAACGGTTTCTTCGCTCAAAAGATCAAATCCTTCATTATTATCAATAAAATCCTTCACTAAAAGACAGCCTTCATTTTTGTTTATGGAACAAACGGAATAAACGAGTTTTCCGCCTTCCTTAAGGTAATGAACAGATGAAGAAAGGATATCCTTTTGAGTTTCAATGAGTCCGTTTATATCTTCAAGGCTTTTATATCTTATTTCAGGTCTTTTGCCTATACTACCGATTCCCGAACAAGGGACGTCGCATATGACCTTATCTGCCTTATTTATATATTTTTCGTTTATTTTCTTACTGTTATGCTTTTCAGTTTTAACAATACTGATTCCCAACGCCTTTGCGTTTTTTTCAATCAATGGAAGTTTGTTTTCATGGATATCAAAAGCGACTATTTCGCCTTTATTCCCCATATCCATAGCGGCTCCAAGTGTTTTTCCCCCAGGACAAGCGCAAACGTCAATTACATAGTCTCCACTTTTGGCAGAAAGGGTTTCAACGGCTCTTTGGGAAGATATCCCCTGAACGTAAAACTCACCATCCTCGACCAAATGAAGAACTAATCCGAAGTTTTCTTTAACAACTATTGTTCTCTCAGAAATTTTCTCGCAAACGGCTCCCATTTCTTCAAGTTTCAATGCAAGGCGTGAAGCGGTTGTTTTCAAAGGATTTACTCTTAAAGCATTACCGCCTTTTTCAAAATATCCTTCGCAAATTTTCTTTACGTCATCACCGTATTGGGAGCAAAGCAACAAATAAAGTTCTTTAGTTAATGAATATTTTATATATTCGGGTGATTCACTTATCTTCTGCTTCAGTTCTTTTTTCTTTCTGCAAGCGGAACGCAAAACACCGTTTACAAAGCCTTTTTTCTTTTTGCCAAAACTGTCGGCTATCAAGGCAGATTCGTTGCATATTGCAAAATCAGGGATTCTGTCAAGGAACAATATCTGATAAAGCCCCATTCTGAGCAAATTCAGAACCTTTTTATCCAAGGAATCTATCGGAAAAGCGGAAAGATCTTCGATGAGCCAATCAAGAGTTATTTTGCGTTCGATCACGCCTTTTACTATGTTTCCGCACAAGTTTTTATCATCTGACGTAAGGGCGTATTTGTCATAAAGTCCCGACAAGGCTATGTTATTGTAAGCACCGCCGTCAATAACACGGCATATCGCCTCAAAGGCACATTTTCTTGCGCTCATCTGCTTTTTCCTTAAATTTATTTTTTAGAATTGAAAATTTCATGCAACGCGTTCCTCTTTTTGTTATGATAAATATTCGTCCAAATAAGACCGCCAAAAATAAATATCATAATTGCGCCAAGAAGCAAAAGCAAAAACGTACTCATTTCTTGTTTTACGCTGATATACAAGAAAATGCCAAACAAAATAAGAATGTCAAAAAAAATCGAATATGTTCTGCGTATAAAACGTTTATAGCACCTGTCTATATCAGCTTCATTATCCAAAGCCTCGGTTTTGGAAAGAACAACGGGTTCTGTTTCCAAAGAAGGCAAAACGAAACAATTCGTTTCATCCGAAAACGTTGAATTATTCAAAGTAACACGAAAAGTTTCATCTCCCGACACGTTAAGTTTCAAAACAGATTTCAACGCATATGGGCATACATTCTTCTCCCACTCCGTATCGTTATTCATGAAAATCATATTGAATATTCCCGAAATGGGCAAGGTTATCAGATCAAATACTCTATAAATCATTCCCGATGGTTCAGGTTCTAAAAACTGTTCAATATAAACCAGATGCTCACCGTTTTCCACTTCAAAAGAAACGTTTGGACGAGAATATTCAACTATCTTTTCCTGTTCTCCAACCTTTACGTTGTAGGAATATCCTTCGGGGACTTTAAATTCAAGAGTTATTTTTGCCATAATTATATTTTATGTCCGACAAGGTATTCAGCCCCCGTCATAACTCTTTTTCCTTCGGGTTTGAGAGAAGTTATAATAACGCTTCCCTCTCCGCATATTATTTCAATGCCTTTTTCGTTTTTCAAAACTTTCCCAACCTCTCCCGAAGCATTTCCGAGTTCGGCTTTCATAGCCTTGATTCTTTTGCCGTCAAGCATAAAGTAACTTCCGGGGAAAGGAGCTGTTCCTCTTATGAAGTTTTTAACTTTCAAGGCGGGGAGAGAAAAATCTATCAGAAGCTCGTCTTTCAGTATTTTTGAAGCATACGTTGCATCTTCATCGTTTTGCTTTTCGCTGTATGCTTTTCCGTTTTCGAAATCGTGAATAAATTCAAGCAACGCTTCGCTTCCCAATTCAGCCAAAGCATCATGGTATTCTCCCGCATCCATATCGTCTGGAATTTCCATCTTCTTAACGCGAAGCATATCCCCCGTATCAAGACCTTTTTCCATATACATAATGGTAACACCGCCCTCTTTTTCACCGTCCATAATTGCACGGTTTATAGGAGCAGCACCTCTGTATTTAGGCAAAAGCGAAGCATGAACGTTTACGCATCCGTATTTGGGAAGTGTCAGAATACTTTCAGGCAATATCTGACCGTATGCCGCAACTACAATAAGGTCGGGATTCACTTCCTTCAACGCCTCAACAGCTTCTTCACTTTTTACAGAAGCAGGTGTTATAACGGAAATACCCAAACTTTCTGCCATAGCCTTAACGGGAGAAGGCGACATAACGTTTCCCCTGCCTCTCGGCTTATCCATCTGCGACACAACAAGGGGAATATTATATCCGCCTTTATGGAGCTGGTCGAGGATCACAGCCGCGAAATCGGGAGTTCCCATATATACTATTTTTTCGCATTTTCCGTAATTTTCGATTTTCTTAACCAAGTTGTTCAACTTCTTCCTCACTCAACATTCTCGTTACTTTGTCCGTGTATAAAACACCGTCAAGATGGTCTGTTTCATGGCAAAGACATCTTGCCATAAGCTCTGTGCCTTCAATTCTGAATTTGTTTCCGTTTCTATCCAACGCCTCGCAAACAACCTTTGCGGGACGTTTGGTATATCCCCACTGACCGGGTATGGAAAGGCATCCTTCCACGTCTTCCTGTTCTCCGCATTGTTCCACAAGAATGGGGTTTATAAGTTCAATGAGTTTTTCACCATCGTCAATAACAACAACTCTACGCAAAACGCCAACCTGAGGAGCGGCAAGTCCAACGCCTCCTGTTTCCTTCAACGTATCTTTCATATCGTCAAGCAAAGTCAGGATTCTTTCATTTATTATATCAACGGGTCTTGATACTTTTCTGAGCGTTTCAGAATCGTCTTTAGTTTTAAGTATATTCAATATAGCCATGGTTTAACCTCTTTTCAACA
>JAZOCZ010000150.1:0-3911 GCA_045596755.1 Eubacteriales bacterium
TTCCTTTGGTTTCATGTAGCTTCCGCTACACTCCGCCTCCGTCTCTTCGTTGTTCAATTTTCAAGGTTCTTGCTCCCCTCGCGGACAGCTTCGCTATTCTACCACATCTTTTTACTTTTGTCAATACCTTTTTTCAAAAAATTTCAGTTTTTTTTGGATTTTTTTCTTCATCCTTCTTTTTTCGCCTTTTATCTATCGTTTTAATCGAATTAAGCATTGTTTTTAAACACATAAAAAATCTTTATTATATCAAAAGGTACTATTTTTATAAAAAAAGATATAAAAAAATGTTTTTCTTCAGTTTTTTCTGAAAATTTTACTTACCTGAGGATACATATATAAAGAACCCAAGGCGAAGATTTTTCTGCCATTTGATTTATAGACCGCAAGTCTCATTCCGCTTTCCGCATCTCCACCGTCTGTCGCACGAACCCCATGTTTCTCAAAAATTGCTGCAAGCTCTCCGCTTTTTGCCGCTCTCGGATTATCAGGGGTTACAGTTATCGCTTCGTCTGCAATTTCACAAATCATCGATACAACCGATTCCACATCTTTATCTGCCATGACTCCAAAAACGATCAACGCTTTTTCATCGCCAAAATGGAGTTTAAAGCTTTCCACCGCTGCACGAATTCCTTGGGGATTATGTCCTCCGTCAGTTATAACAAACGGGGAATCACTTAACTTTTCAAATCTTCCATGCCAAACCGTGTTTTTCAAACCATCATAAAGAGCCTTGTCCGAAATTTCAAACTTGTCTCTCAAAACTTCTACCGCCTTTACCACCGCGGCAACGTTTCTCAACTGATACTTACCTGTAAGAGCAACAAAAAGATTTTCATATTTTCCGACGTTTAAGGATAATCCATCCACAGATGCGTCCTTCATTTCAACGCTTTCAAAATCGGGATTATATAAAGGAACGTTTTTTTCATGACAAACCTTTGCAATAACGTTTTCAGATTCCTCGCAAGTCGCAAAAGATAGAACTTTTGTTCCTTCTTTTATTACGCCCGACTTTGTTTCTGCAATTTTTTCAATCGTATCTCCAAGGACACCCGTGTGGTCAAGGCCTATTTCCGTTATTATAACAAGCTCTGGGGCAGGGATAACGTTTGTTGAATCAAGTTCCCCGCCCATTCCAGCCTCAAGGAATACTATATCCGCTCCCACGCGGGAAAAATATTCAAAGCCTATAGCAGTGACGATTTCAAATTCCGTGGGATGATCTTCCATGGAATCCGCATATTCTTTTACAAATTCGGTTATCTCCACAAGCTCAGAATCGGGAATCATTTCCCCAGACAGTTGTATTCTCTCGTTGAATTTCAAAACATAGGGTGAAACATAAAGTCCCGTTTTATACCCTGCTTCTGAAAAAATAGTAGAAAGCATTTTCGCCGTCGAGCCTTTTCCGTTAGTTCCAACAATATGAACGAATTTCAGTTTCTTCTCGGGATTTCCCATAAGCCGAAGAAGTTCTTTTGTTCGTTCGAGTCCTGGTCTGCTTTTGTTCCATTTTATTGAATGAATATATTCTATAGCTTCATTATAATTCATAGTTCGAAAAACCTTTTATAAATTTATTCTTAAGAAGTCGCAGAATGATAAACGTCTCTGCTACACAAATAAAAGCATACACACCCGCTCTGATAGCAAAAAGATACCAGAAGGAAGTCGTTGGAAAATAATAAACTTGAAGCCCGAAGGTTTTAATGATCAGGCATCCAACAAAATGTGCGGAAACGACAGCGATGATTTTTTTCAAGGTTTTATTCGCTCTCAACATATTTCCCATTTCCGACACAAGCCCCGACACAAGCCCCACAGAGAGCGCTCCCACCGTAATAATAGGATTTATATCTTGCGAGGAAATAACAGAGCTTATCAGATCCGTCGAAGCACCAACGACAAGGCCGTAAACAGGTCCGAACAAAATTCCCGATAATATGATAGGAAGGTTTTCAAAAGTTATCCGTACGAACACGCTAAAAGTCAGGTATGTTCTGCAAAGCGCACCAACCACAACGCTAATGCCAATAAGCATGGCGCAAACCGAAAGCTTCAGTATTCTTTTTTTTCTTGTTTCTCTACTCATTTATATTTCTCCAAATAAAAAGCTCCCCAAATACAAGGGGAGCATAAAATTAAACAGAAATATTTACAACCCAACAGCGGGATGCAGATCCCATACCGCAAGCTTTGCTTTTCGTCCGACGAACAACTCCTCGTTTCGACGGCACTTCACGCACAGGATCCTACTCTGTCGAGAAAAAGAATACTACTTTTTTTATTATTTGTCAATCCCCTTTTTCCATTTATTTCTACAAATTTTCTCTGAATTTGCTTTTTCCTTCCTCAAGATATATAATTCCGCCCTTTTCTTTATTGAAATTGTCGGACAAAAGTCTTACGGAGATCAATTCCTCCGTCTCTCTGGTGAGAAGACGTTTTATTTCACGGGCAGAACCACCGTTTTCAAAACAGGCTTTCGCTGATGCCTTTATAAAACTTTCGTCAAATCCGATACAAACGCCCCTCTCTGCAAGGCGTCCGACAAGCATTTCGCTTTGAAGCCTTGCAATTTTTTCAAGAGCGAAAACGGACAATTTTTCGAAAACAACAACCTCGTCAATTCTGTCGGCAAGTTCCGCAGAAAGAGCTTTGCGAGCCAAGGCTCTGCCTTTTTGGTAGGATTTTTCTCCATTCTGACAGAACCCCGCATGAGATGAGCCGTCAGAACATCCCGAATTAGACGTCATAATCAGAATACAATTTCTAAAATTCACCTTTATTCCATTCGAATCCGTCAAAACGCCTTCGTCGAGGATTTGCAGAAGAATCGCCTTGACATCCGGATGAGCCTTTTCTATTTCATCAAAAAGCAAAACACAATAGGGATTCGTTCTGACCTTTTCCGTAAGCATTCCGCCCTCACCATACCCTGCGTATCCCGGTGGTGCGCCTATAAGTTTCGTTGCGCTTTGCTTTTCCGAATATTCTGACATATCAAATTTGACGAGAGAACGTCCGTTCCCGAAAAGGACCTCAGACAAAACCTTTGCACATTCCGTCTTTCCCACTCCTGGAGGACCTGCGAACAAAAAAGAGCCGACAGGTCTGCTTTGATCTTTGATGCCCGTTTTCATTCTTCGGACGGCGGAACATAAAACGTGAACCGCTTCCCGTTGTCCCGAAAGCCGTTTGTTCATTTCTTCCTCTAAAAGAACCATTTTTGCGTTTTCCGTTCTGTTCATAACAGACGTCGGTATCCCCGTCATCTCCTCGAGAACGCTTTCTACGTCTGATTTTCCAACGCAGGACGAGTTCCCTTCCATCTTTGTTCTTGAAGCTGCTTCATCAATAAGATCTATTGCTTTATCAGGCAAAAATCTGTCGGGAATATAACGTTCAGAAAGAGAAACAGCAGCAGAGATAGCTTCTTCGGAAATCAATATTCCATGGTGAAGTTCGTATCCCGCCCTTATTCCCCAAAGAATTTCTTTACATTCTTCAACCGTAGGCTCTTTTACAGTAACCTTTCTGAAACGTCTTTCAAATGCTCCGTCCTTTTCAATATATTTTTTATATTCCTTTAAGGTAGTAGCACCGATAAGACGGATTTCACCCCTTGCAAGAGGCGGTTTTAATATATTGGAAGCATCAATAGCACCTTCGGCGGCACCAGCCCCCACAACACAATGAATCTCATCGATGAACAGAATAACGTTTCCCGCTGTTTTAACTTCCTCGATAACGCTTTTTAATTTTTCTTCAAACTCCCCTCTGTATTTCGTGCCTGCAACAACGGAAGAAATATCAAGGGATACAAGTCGGAGATGCTTCATCTCGTTGGGCACGTCGCCCTTTGCGATTCTCAACGCCAAACCTTCGGCAACGGCAGTTTTACC
>JAZOCZ010000151.1:0-16497 GCA_045596755.1 Eubacteriales bacterium
TGAAACTCTGTTTCCACTAATATAACACCATCTTCAGGTATATGGCTATTATCATCTTTTCCGATTCAAGTTTCGCATTTTCTTGAAATTTTAACGTTACCTATAATATTTTCTTTGGAAATACCTTGTTCATTATAATATTCTTCCTTGCTTTGAATTTTAACCGTAAGGGTTAAAACTATAAGAATTAAAAATGCAGAAAACAATCCAAGAAAATTTTTGAAGTTAAGTTTTTTTTGAATAACCAACATGAGAACAAAAAACGAAAAAACACATATTTCAATAATAATTATATTTATTTTTATCTTAGCGCTTGTTACGTTTTTAACTTCTTTACTTATTGATGATTCATCCTTTGATTCTGCTTCATCCTTGGATTCGATTTGTTCTATGGATTCCGAAAACTCTTCGGGATCATTCATATTTTGATTAACTATATCAAGGATATAAAGACCTTTTTTTCCTTCTTTGAATCGTTGATACGAAACCATTGAGTAAAAGACTTGAACCGTTGAATTATTATTGCTTTCACCGTTCAAAGTATGAGAAAAGCTTCCATCCTTCAAGCGATATTTTAAGATTCCGTCAAGCAAAGTATTTTCATTCTTTATAAAACGGCTGTCAGATATAAAGTCGATATTCAACGCTGAAAGAGCAGTTATAACTTGCGCTCCGCTTTCAGGATTTGAAATACCATATGAAATATAATCTCCGTCGTCTTGCTGTTTTTCTGAAAGAAAATTTATTGCTGAATCTACGGATTTTTTTGTTTTTTCATCAGAATAATAAGGTGCAAGTGCTTGGAGAGTCATAGCAGTTACGTCAACGTCAGAAGTATCTCCACGCAAAGCCCATCCTCCATCGGAAAGCTGAAGTTCAAGTAAAAAATCAATTACGGATTCAATACTGTATTCTGAATGTTCAAATCCGTTATTCAAAAGATGAAGGCCGTAAACATAGCTCATTATCCCCTGTTTTCCCATGGAAGAATTCAAAGTCGCTTCAATGTATTCGTTATCAGAACCACATGAGGCAAGAGATAAAGCAAATTTCAACCTTGTTGATGCTGAACTTATCTTATGGTTGTCTAAATATTCAAAAAGCGCTTTTTCATATTCGGAAAAATCATATTTTCCACTTTGCGAAAGCCCTAAAACGTACCATTCAGCGCATATTCCTATGTCATTTGGTAAATATTCATATACCCATTCTTCTAAAGAATCATATCCGCTTACTGATAAATTATAAGAAATAACGTCATCTGTTATCTGTAGGCTTATATCTTCGTCCGAGGCGTTCACTCCAAATGGAGTGAACGCATTAAAAACAATTAAAACAGTAAAAAAACAAATTATTGACTTTAAAATTTTGAAATTCATATACTTTTACGTTTTCTTGAAATAACAAATATAGATATCATAGCAATTACCGAATACATTACAATTGCATACGAAGAAATATCGCCAGGCTTAGCAGGATCTGTAGGTATTGTTTCATTATTTTTTTCAGATACTGTAACTACGCATACGGCAGGAACAAGGTTTTGAGATTCAGAAACAGCACTTATTACGTACGTTCCGTTTTCATCGAATGTAACGATAGCTTTACCTTGTTCATCTGTTTTTATTTCTTGTTTAACTCCATTTATAAGTAAATTTGCGTTGTTTACAGGCAAAGAAATCGGATTCCATGATTCATCATATCCTGCTGAATAAAGAGTCAAGGATAAAGTATCTCCTACAGCTTTTTTAGAAGAAGCTGTATTAAAATATGAATAGGTATCGGACCAAGCTTCAAGATCAGTATAGCAAAAAGCGTATACGTGATCTCCATTTTTAACTTCATCGCCTAAGCTCATAGCAGAAGCATTGTTCAGATAATAACCGAAGGAATCACCATTTTCATAGCCCCACAATTTATCAATTTTCAATCCATATGCTCCTACAGAGGAAGCATAACCTGCTTCTGCTCCGCCTTCAAATTTTGCTTCATGTGCAAGATACAAAGCATCATTTATCGTGAGCTTTCCATCATTATCAGCATCTGAAAGGCTTACCTTTTCGTATGCTAGAACAAGATCTCCGTTTGCGATTGAAACGTAAACATAATTGTCACTGCTTGCAAAAACAGTAAACGAAGAATTGATAAATAATACAGCCATTAAAAATAATACTAAAAGTTTTTTCATTTTTGTTTTAACTCCTTTTTTTGTTTTCTTTTTTTCGCTCTTTTAAGCCTGCATATTCCAAGGCTCTGGGCCATGGCCCTAAAAATGATTTAATACGAGCTCTCGTCTTTTCATCAAAATCTTCTTTTTTCGGAAGTCTTCCAAGAGTTTCGTATTTTTCCTTCAACTGTTCTACCGCCCAGGACAGCTTTTCATTGTCATTCAAAAAAATACCTCCTCTCAAAAAAATACTCCCCCGTTTTCAAGGTCGGGAGAGTACAACAGATTTAAGGCGCAGTCAAACATGCTTTGCAGAAAAATGCTTCCGCAAAGCGATATCAAAAAGAGTCGAACGCACAATGCCGAGAAAAGCCCTTTTTGCTATAACGCTTCGATAAATCGGTTGCACCCTTCACGCCCAAAACGTGTTAAACCTTAAAAAATACGGCAGGTATCCTGACTTATGACATAGCAAAAAAATGCAAAAAACACTCCTTCTCGGGATATCCCAATGGACTATGTGCTTTCTCTCGTCAAATACAGTAATGGCGGTTGTTCCGGATTCGAACCGGATTCCCTTTTCATTTACTCAGTTTACAACTTTTCAAACCGTACTTTTCTTATCAATTATTCGGTTTTATGATAATTATATATCACATAAAACAATTTTTGTCAAGGGATTTTCCTTAAAAAGTAAAGCTACAAGGTAGAAGCTCTTTAAGGGTAAATTCTCTCAATTTACCATCTACTTTACAAATTACAATCAGAGAACCGTCCGCTGAAAATTCAGAAAGCACCTGTCTGCAAAGTCCGCAAGGAGTGCAATCACATTCCGTGGAAGAAGCTATAGCGATTTTTGAAAACTCACGACTTCCATTGGAAACCGCTTTAAAAACAGCCGTTCTTTCTGCACACATTGTTCCACCGTATGACGCATTTTCAACGTTACATCCCGTATATACCTCTCCGCAGGAAGTCAAAAGAGCAGCTCCAACCTTGAAATTTGAATAAGGGGCATACGAAAATTTAGTTGCTTCAAGTGCAACGTTATATAATTCTTCTTTTGTCATGTTTTCCTCCGTATATGTTTTTTTATATTATTTTAAAGATAAAGCTCTGCTGATTTATCTTTTTCGTTGTGCAAATACATCTTCAGAATTAAGCTCTTTTTTATATAAAGTGCATTGTTAGGACAGAGCTTTACACAACGCAAGCATCTTATGCATTTTTTATTTGTAATACCTTTTTTAATAGCATTAAACGAGCATTTATTTTCGCATAATCCACATGAATTACAGTTGGAATTGCTTATTATTTTTAAAGCGACTCTGCTTCGCCAAGTTGGGAAAAAATCAGCAAATATATTCTTTTTACATTTCGGCAAAAAAATCTTTTGCGGAAAATTGATACGCTCAATAATTTTTTGCAATGGTTCGGTTTCAAATAAATGTTTATTATTCAAATTGAGGTCAGAATAAGTATGCTTCATGGGTATATATGCCGCGCCAATTAAATCTGGACCTAACATTTGGCTTGCTTCATATAAAACGTTCCCATGAGATATTTTTCCATACGTTGCAATTAAAACTGCATACTTACCTTTTAATCTTCTTAAAAAATTTATTACTACCGATGGAATATTTTGACAATATACAGGAAAAATTACAATAGAGACTTTCGCTTCATACGGTATTTCATCATATGAAATTTCTACTATCTCAGCATCTAATTTTTCAGAGAGAAATTTTGCAACACTCAAACTATTGCCGCTTCCTGAAAAACAAAATATTTTAATCGCCATGATATCTCACATATCCCCGCATTAAAGAACATTCAGGCAAGGGTGAAAGAGAAAATCCCAAATGATTTTCCATTTCATAAAGAAGTTCTTCACGTGTTCTCCCGCAATTTCTGCTTGCAAGAGAGATTTCTATAGCACTAAACGGAATCATTTTACTTTTACAATGATAAAATCTCACAAATTGGGAATGATCTTTGCATTTTTCTATTTTACAGCTTGTGTGAAGTGCTTTCTTGCTGTCATCAGGAGGAACCCATCCACATTCTTCTATCAAAACATCCTTTATTTTATTCCAATCGTATTTACCACCGCAAACCTTATCAAAATCGATATGAACAAACGCAGGGATATTTCCGCTTAAGGAGGATCTTCTGATCGTTTTTTTTAATGGAGGTAAAAAACCCGGTACTTCTTTTATAGATTCCACTACGTTTGAAACTAACTGATTTGAATATCCGCTTATTTTTTTGAAAGGGTTATCTCCGAAGGCGAGCTGTTTCATTGTCGCCAAGGTTTCAAATTGTCCTTTTTTTAATGGAGGTCTTAATGTCAATATACGCCCTGCGTTAATAAGGGAAAGCAAAAACAGACTATCAGAAAATTTATATGCAATTTTAGGAGCCATATGGTTATAATACAAACCAAGCATCTGAACGGGTTCATTGCCTGCAACGAAATAAGGAACACGGTTTGTCACAAGTTCAGGATAGAATAGCATATATGCAAGAGATGGACAAGCACAATTGTTTTCGCTAAGTTCATATAACTTATCGTAAACCTTGCAAAGATCCTCAGACATTACAGTTCTTGATAAAAATTCCACATTGGAAAAATGCTTTTTTGCATTTTGAATACTCGCTTTAGCACTTTCAGACATAAACGGAATTTCCCACGTCAAAGCAAGAACACGAAGCTTTTTTTGTATAGCAAGATGATAAAGCAAAAAAGTTGAATCTTTTCCGCCTGTATAGAATACAGCAACGTCAAACCGTGATTTTTTACTTTTAGGTATATCTTTAACAATAGGAACAATGCTTTTTAATTCTTCAACGTCAGATACAGTTTGACAAAAAGGGCATAATCCATTTTCATCAAATTCTAAGCCAGGAATGATAAAATCATTTGCGGCGCACGAAATACAAAATCTTGCATCTTTTAAAGATTCGGGTGTATTCTTCAAATTGGATTTCAAAACTATATGTTCATTCATCAATTTGCCAAGAATCTTCTTTTCAGATTCATTTAGTACGCATGGAAGTTTTTTGATAATATCTATTTGTTTTTTAGAAAGTGAAACAGAATTTTTAAAGAGATTCTTTTTATTTCTCAAACCATAATAATATAATTGTCTCTTTTCAAGCTTCCAACGATTCTGAAGAAAATATATTTCATGTTTATCCATAATTATCCTTAAAAAAACATTTTAATGAATTATATTTTTATTTTAACACATTTAATTGAGTTTTTCAACTATTGAATATAATTATTTTTTCAGCATATTGATTTATGGTCAAAAAAGTGTTATAATCATGTCGTAAAAATAAAAAGGAGGGTTCAGATGAAAAAATTCGAATTGGTTTCACAATACGAGCCTACGGGTGACCAGCCTCAAGCCATTGAAAAGCTTACTCAAGGCATCGAAAAAGGATATACTGATCAGGTTTTGTTAGGCGTTACAGGTTCAGGAAAAACCTTCACGATGGCAAACATTATATCAAAAGTAAACCTTCCTACATTGGTTTTGGCTCACAACAAAACTCTTGCCGCACAGCTATATACAGAGTTTAAAGCATTGTTCCCTAACAATGCCGTTGAATATTTCGTTTCCTATTACGATTATTATCAGCCCGAAGCATACGTACCAGGGAAAGACGTTTATATTGAAAAAGACGCTTCAATAAACAACGAAATTGATAAATTAAGACATAGCGCAACGAGCGCACTTTTTGAAAGGAACGACGTAATTGTCGTATCCAGCGTTAGCTGTATCTACTCTTTAGGTTCTCCCGAAGAATATAAAAATCAAGTTATTTCTTTGCGTCCTGGGATTGAAATGGGGAGAAATAACTTGATTAAAAAACTTGTAACTCTCCAATATTCAAGAAACGATTTCGGATTTGAAAGAAATAATTTCAGAGTTCGTGGAGATACGGTTGATATATTTCCTTCAAATTCTGATTCCTTTGCCATAAGAGTTGAATTTTTTGGAGATGAGATAGATAAAGTATCACAAATAAATACTGTTACAGGAGAAGTTGAAGCAACTCTTTTGCATTTCGCTGTTTATCCTTCAACCCATTACGTTGTTAATGAAAAGGAAAAAGACGACGCCCTAAGAGAGATTCTCGCTGAAATGGATGAACGCCAAGCATATTTTGAAAGAGAGCAAAAGTATATTGAAGCTCAAAGGATAAGAGAGAGAACACTTCTTGACGTTGAACAATTAAGAGAGATTGGAAGATGCAACGGTATTGAAAACTATTCAAGAGTATTATCAAGAAGAGAACCCGGAAGCACGCCCAACACGTTGCTTGATTATTTTCCCGATAAATTTCTGATGTTTATTGACGAAAGCCACGTTACAGTTCATCAAGTAGAAGGAATGGGCGGCGGCGATTATTCAAGAAAGAAAAATCTTGTTGATTTTGGTTTCAGACTCCCATCTGCTTTTGATAACCGTCCTTTAAATTTTGGAGAATTTATCGAAAGAAAAGGAATAACCGTTTACGTTAGTGCAACACCTTCCGATTTCGAAAAAACGATATCACAAAACACGGTTGAACAAATTGTTCGTCCAACAGGACTTCTTGACCCTATTATACAGGTAAGAAAGACAGAAGGACAGATTGACGACCTACTTGGTGAAATCAAGGATCGCATTAAAAATGGCGAACGTACTTTGGTTACAACTCTTACAAAGAAAATGGCTGAGGATTTAAGCAATTATTTATGCTCAAACGGAGTTAAAGCTAAATATCTTCATTATGATATAAAAACGATGGAAAGAGTTGAACTTTTGCGTCAGTTAAGACTTGGAGAATTTGACGTTTTGGTCGGAATAAACCTTCTCAGAGAGGGACTTGACTTACCTGAAGTTTCTTTGGTAGTAATTCTTGATGCGGACAAGCAGGGATTTCTCCGTTCTGAAAGCTCACTTATTCAGACAATAGGCAGAGCGGCAAGAAACGTTAACGGTACTGTCATTATGTATGCTGACTCCATAACAAAAGCTATGGACAAGGCTATAACAGAAACAAATCGCAGAAGAAAGCTACAAGAGGATTACAACCAAAAGCATGGTATTATACCAAAGACTATTATCAAAGAAGTAAGAGATTCCATCGAGATAAGCTTCAAGGTTGAGGAAGATTACAAAGCTTTATCAAAATCGGAAAAACAAAAACGGATTGCAGAGCTTACCCAAGCAATGAAAGAGGCGGCATCACGTCTTGAATTCGAAACTGCGGCAGCCATCCGTGATAAAATTGCTCAGCTTTCTTCCATTTAAGGTAAAAAGAAAGGACAACTATGGAAAAATTCATTGATTTTGTATATAAAATAGACGGCACAATAACAGAATTCGTTCAGGGATTATACCCAGGAGACGGCTTTTTTGGAAAAGCAGTTGATTTGCTTTTCTATTTGTTCACTTGCTTTTCAGAAGAAATTATTCTTATTTCTCTGATTGTGTTCGTTTATTGGTGTTTCAACAAAAAAATGGGCGAAGGTATGCTCTTATCTCTTTATTTATCAAACGCCTTAAACGGCATCATAAAAGATATAGTACGCCGTCCTCGTCCCTTTATGAATCCTGAATTTGCGCCACATCTTGATACGGTACGCGGTGACGGATTGGTAGATAAAGCTCATTTGGCAGAATCCTACTCATTTCCAAGCGGTCATTCGCAGAATGCGGGTAGTTTCTGGCCTGCTTTATATATCAGTTACAAGAAGGAATATTCAAGAAAGCAAAAATTACTGAAGGTCCTCCCCTTTGTTATTATACCTCTTGTTATGATTAGCAGAGTTTACTTAGGTGTTCACTACGGAACAGATACTGTTGTCGGTGCAACACTTGGCATAATTTGTGCTTTTCTGATGATAAATCTTTACTACAGATTCTATCACAAGAAAAATATTCTCATTATATGTATATATGCAATTTCCCTTGTTGCTCTTTTCTTCAACCCTACCGCAGACACGTTGAAAACAATGGGCATGGGTCTTGGCGGTATAGTCGGTTTTATGCTTGAAAACAAATACGTTAAGTTTTCTACGGAAGGTACATGGAAGAAAAAAGCTTTGAGACTCATAATCGGTGTTTCAACCTTGCTTCTCATTCGTGCCTTATTTAAACTGATTTTACCATCAATGAATGAAGGAGCTATTTTCTATACCGAAAACGTTACCCTTTACAATTGGGGTGGATTTATCAGATATATGATAATGGGGCTTTATGGAACGTTTATTTATCCTGCAATATTTAAAAAAATAGGTATTTAAGCTGAAAACCACTGCATATTTTGCAGTGGTTTTGTCAATCCTATTTATACAATAAATAGAAAGGCGGTATTACTGTATGAAGAAAACAACAAAGGCGTTCAAAAAAAGAATTTGTATTGCAATTACGGCAGTTTTGCTTTTATTAACTGCAGGATTGGTAGTAAGTGCATACGACATATCCCCCGCTATCAACGTGTTAAGGAATAACAAAACCTTTACCAAATACGCATTAAAAGGGACCGAAGCAAATTTTGCAAAGGCTGAATTCTTTGACGTTGCAGGATGCGAATTTGACTATATTACAATAACTGAAATTCCAAACAAAGAAGCAGGTATTCTTAAAATTTCGGGAGTTGACGTATTGGAAGGACAAAGTATAACTGCAGAAAGTCTTGACCTTTTAAAATTCGTTCCCACATCAAAAAATACAAACGAATCCCCAAAATTCGCCTTCACCATATCGGAGGAGAAATGGAAAGGAACAGAAATAACTTGCAGCATCAATTATTTGTCATCCGTTAACTATGCACCTATTGCAAATAATTTTTATATAAATACTGTGAAAAATATATCTGTTTATTCAGAAATTACAGTGTATGATCCTGATAACGATAAAGTTACAGTAAAAATAGGAGCATATCCTTCCTTTGGTACGGTTGAGATAAATAATACGCTTAACAGAGTTTCATACAACCCCGAAAAAGATTTTACTGGAAGCGACGTTTTCACCATTTACGCAGAAGATTCATACGGCAACCGTTCGGGAGAAGCAACTGTTTACGTTAACGTTGACAGTGATGCTGACAAAATGACATTTGGTGATATGGCGGACAATTCTATTCATTATGCAGCTCTTGCACTTTCAAAAAATAATATCATGACCTATTCCAAAAAGGGCGGTGAATATTATTTTTCTCCTGATGAAGAAGTAAATAAAATTGATTTTACAGTTATGCTCCTTTGTGCTTCAAGATTGAACTCTGGTATCAGTGCGGTTAAAGACACGGAATTTATCGATGATACGAAGCTATCCAGCGGAAGAAAGTCCTATTTGAAAAGAGCATTGGACACAGAAATAATTGAAATAGGTGACAGATACTTTAAGCCCGATGATATTATAACGGTTAAAGAAGCGCAAGACATGGTTGCAAAGGCACTTGGATTAGAATCTGAATCTGAAGCTGTTAAAGCTATTATGGGGACATCAGCAGGAGGTGAAAAGCTTACAAAAGAAAACGTTGCAGAGATACTTTATAATATCTGCTTATATCTGAATTAAAAAATTATAGAGTCTCAAAGAAGACGGTGCTTGTTAGTGCCGTCCTTTTTGCTATATATATTTTTTGTTTATTTACATTTTTTCAATATACAAGCTTTCATAAAATGATATAATAAGTTAAATAAAATGAATGGAGCAAAGACATGGACGAAATTATACAAAAAGCAAAATTGGGCAACAGAAGCTCTGTAACTTTACTTTATAATCTTTCGCAAGACAGCGTTTATGCAACTTCTTTTCTTCTTCTTGGAAACGAAGAAAAAGCAAAGAAAGTTACAAGTAACATATTTTCCGCTATTTGGAATGGATTTGAAAATTCTACTATACAGACAAAAAAGGATTTTGCAAACGTTTGCATCGAAAAAGCAGTTATAGAGTGTAAAAAAATCATTTTGCGAAATGACCCTAAAGGATTTCAACCGCCAAAAAATCAGAATTTCACCGTTATTAGCGAAAAAACGCCTTCTGATTTCAATGAAGCACTCTCTGCCCTTTCAACGTTACAAAAATTTATATTTATATCTCGTGTTGTATGCAAGATGACACCTGAACAAATTGCAAAAATTGCTTACGTTGACGTATCAACCGTGAAGCTTGCAATATCTTCCGAGAAAATGAATTTTGAACGTATGGGATTTTCTTTGGATAAGGCAGAAAATCAGATTCTTGCCAAATTCAAGGAATTGAAATATCAACCCGACGATGCATCTGACGTTTTAGATGCCATTGATAATTACGTTACTCCTTTTGAAAAGAAAGCTCTTGTTTCAAAAATCAAGATAATGTCAGGGGTTCTTACGGTTTGCATTATCATATCAGTAATTATTATCGCTTTTATGATTATTGGCAATGGTGACGACAACACATCCGCAGGAACTATATCAAAGGACACATCAAGTAACACAATCCCACAAGATAACTGGGCAACGTCTGTTGTTGCAACTGATTACGCAGTTATTGACATAAAGGATTATGGTAAAATTTCAATTGCTCTTGACAGCAAAACAGCACCTATAACCGTTGCAAATTTCAAGAAACTCGCAAATGAAGGATTTTACGAGGGTCTTAAATTCCATAGAATCATTGAAGGTTTCATGATGCAAGGCGGTAATGACGCAACAAAGAACGTTCCAGAAATCAAAGGTGAATTCTATGCAAACGGTGTTTCAAACAATCTTTCCCACGTAAGAGGAGCAATTTCCATGGCCCGCACAGACGTTATGGACAGTGCAAACTCTCAGTTCTTTATTGTACATGAAGACAGCACATTCCTTGACGGAAAATACGCCGCTTTCGGATACGTCGTTGACGGTATTGAGGTCGTAGACAAGGTGTGCACTGATTCAAAACCTACAGACAACAACGGAACTATTCCAAAAGACGAACAACCGATTATAAATTCTGTAAAGATATATTCTGTCGAGGAATTTAAAGCTATGACGGAAAGCAGTTCAGACTCAACTAATGAATCCAACGTTTCCGAAGAAACCTCAACGGATAATTCCGAGCTCATCACAGATAATTCAGTTATATCCAAAGAAGAAGAATTTTCCATTGTAACAACTTCGGAAGAAAATGCTTAATATAAATATAAAAGAGCCAACGTTTGAATTGGCTCTTTTACTTTTCAGCATTTATTTTATTACTTTCTTTCTTCTTCGGTACATCCACATTTGCCGCTACACGTTTTTGAATGCGGACAGCCTATACATTTTTGTCCGTTTTTCTTTGCTTTGACTATATAAGTTATTGCACCGCCGATAATTGCTACAAGGATTATGGAAACTATGATATCAATCATTTGATACTCCTTTTTGCAAGTTTTTCTTGCTGTTCTTTCTTTGCTTTGGCGTTCGACGCAGAACCAAGGAAGAGTACCGCAAGGATTATTGCAACAGCAGCAATAAGACCAGGGATAAAACCTTCACCTACTGTTGATTTGGTTATAAGAGTACCAATCTGATACACAAGGAATGACACAACGTATGCAATTGAAAATTGGAGTCCAATGCCTGCAAAAAGCCATTTTTTACTCTTTATTTCAGCGTTCATAGCACCAATTGCAGCAAAACATGGTGGTGAAAACAAATTAAACATGAGGTACGAAAGCCCTGCCGCAGCAGAAATTCCAAGAACCGCTTCACCGTTACCCATTTGTAAAAGTTCAAATTCATCATTAACAGCCAATGCTGTAAATACAGCACCTAAAGTTCCGACAACTTCTTCTTTTGCTATAAAACCCGTAATCGCCGCGGCGGCTAACTGCCACATACCGAAACCAAGAGGAATAAGAAGGAAAGCAAAAGGAGTTGCTATATCGTGAAGAATAGAATCAGATGCTTCTTCTGCAACCTTAAAAGCCCACGTATAATTAAGCATGATGGTTACAACTGAATTACAAACGAGAATTATTGTGCCCGCCTTAACGATATATGACCATCCACGGCTACACATAGATTTGAAAGCACCCCAAAACGAAGGTATTTTATATTCGGGAAGCTCAATTATAAAGTAAGACTTTTTATGCTTATATCCCGAAATCCATCTGATAAGCAAAGCTCCAAAGAATACAAGAACAAGACCTAAAAAATACATTAAAGGAGATACCCAAGAGGATTCAGGAAAGAAAAGACCTGCAAAAAGAGCAATTACGGGAATCTTTGCACCGCAAGGAATAAAAGGTGTGAGCATTGCAGTTGCACGACGTTCTTTTTCGTTACGAATGGTTCTGCAAGCCATTATACCAGGAATTGAACATCCCGTACCGATGACAAGGGGAATGACAGATTTGCCAGAAAGACCGACTCTTTTAAATATAGGGTCAAGCACAACCGAAACGCGAGCCATATATCCGCAATCTTCAAGGAGTGCAAGTAAGAAATACATTACCATTACTAAAGGTAAAAATCCGATAACGGCTCCTACACCCCCAATAATACCATCAATAACTATAGTCTGAAGAATAGGAGAAGCATTTACCATTAGCTCCCCTACCCACTCGCCAAACTTTTCAATAAGCGTAACAAGACCTGGAATTGTAGTTCCATTTTCGAACTCATATCCCTCTGCTATCCAAGTTCCAAGCCAGGTCTGTGAAATTTGGAACACAAGCCACATGACAACAACAAATATTGGTATTCCAGCCCATCTGTTTGTGAGCACGGCATCAATTTTATCGCCAAAGTTTTTATCCTTTGTAAAAGTTTTGCGTTTTTCAACTTCTTTAAGTATTTTATTTACAAATTCAAAGCGTTTGCGGTCCGCGGCAATAACCTCTTCTTTATTTGTAAGATCAATATTTTCTTGAACGTAAGGAGCTTTCTGTTCTTTTCCGCTTTGTTCCACTGCAGCTTTAACAACCGCTGTCAAGCCATCTGCAGATATGGAAACGGTTTCAATAACAGGACATCCAAGCTTTTCAGATAAAACCTTTGAATCTATTTTGTTTTCTTTTTTCTTGTTGATATCACTTTTATTAAGAGCTACAACAACAGGGATTCCAAGCTCAAGAATCTGTGTAGTAAAGAACAAGCTTCTGCTCAGATTTGTTGCATCAACAATATTGATGATTACATCAGGATTTTCTTTTTTAACGTATGTACTTGTTATACTTTCTTCACTTGTAAACGGTGACATCGAATATGCACCAGGCAAGTCAACAGCGATAAGCTGTGATTCTCCTTTGTAATACATCTTTTTGATAGCGTGTTCTTTTTTGTCGACAGTAACGCCTGCCCAGTTACCAACCTTTTCGTTGCTTCCTGTCAAAGCATTAAACATTGTCGTTTTACCGGAGTTAGGATTTCCGGCTAATGCGATTCTCATGAGATACCTCCAAAAAATTTATATATTATTTCAAATCTATTTTTCGCAGTTAGCAATAGCTAACTCAAAAGCTTGAAATCAGGCTGTCGCTTTTACTGCGTTATAAGAACCAAAGTTCTTATTCAACAATAATAGCTTCAGCCAACTGGTTATCTATTGTATATCTGCCGTCCTTAATTGATACGACACATCCACCCTTTAAATGTGAAACAACAGTTATGGATTCACCGCTATAGCATCCTAAAGAGAACAAAAAAGCATCAAGCTCTTCATCATCAGTTTCTATATTTTTTATAATATATTCCTTACCATCCAATGCCTCTCTCAAGTTCATAACATCACCACATTGAAAAATCTTAATTAGCCAAAGCTAACTCAAAACGTTAAAAATAACGTTAGCCTTCGCTAACCTTGAGAAGTATATCACAAATTTATATGATAGTCAATAGTTTTTTTCGCTTTTTATGCGGTTTTTCAAAAAATTCACAAAATTTAGAAATTCGACATTTTTATCCAATTTAGAAATAGTCTAACCAAAATGGGCGTGGCAAAAAGCCCATTTCAGTTATTCTATTTAAACAATTCGCTCCCTTTATCACGTCTTTCTATTTTAAAAGACTTTTTAGGAGCAATGCAACTATTATTCAGAGGACAAAATGAACAATTGTTGCTACAGGAGAAATTACTTTTTTTATTTTTCGCTGTTCTTCTCATTACTATGGCTATAATGACGAGAACAACGGCGCAAACAAATAAAACTGGAATCATAATATGCATTATATTATCAATTTTCATAATAAATACGTTATTCAAAATATTTTTTGCAATTCTGCGAGTTAGCTATTGCTAACTGCGTATAATATATCACAGTTTTTTTGATTTGTCAAGATATTTTTTCAAGAAAAAGCAGCTTTTTTCTTCAAAGCTGCTTAATTATATTATTCAGTTTTTTCAATTTCTAAAACGTTGATGCCCTTTTCTCCATATCTGAATTTTATTTCATATTCAGCATAGGTCATTCCGTATACACGTTCAAAATCTTTCTGATAGGAAGGCTTAGGGTCGTTAGATAATATTGAAATAATATCCTCCATAGTTTTTTCTGGAATATTTTTCATTATTTCATCAGATACAAAAACATCCACGCTGTATGAAACAAAATCGTCAGCAAATCCACAGACAGCATCAGGATGAGAATCTGTAAATGATATATATGGCTTTATATCATATATAGGAGTTCCATCCATCAGGTCAGCACCTGAAACAACCAAAACCGTTCCTTTCTCTCTGTCTTCAACTATTTCAAGAAGTCTTACAGAAGAAAGTCCAAGAGAATTGGGTCTATGAGGAGAACGTGTTGCGAATACCCCTACCCTTTTATTGCCTCCAAGTCTTGGCGGTCTTACAGTAGGTGTCCATTCATCCTTTGAAAATTCGGAAAATTCCCATATTATCCAAAGATGAGAATATTTTTCTATTCCTCTGAAGGCTTCCTTTATATTGTATTCTTTTTCAAACAGTATATATGAAACAACGTAGCAAAGTCCGCTTTGACGAGGAATTCCGAATTTGGATTTAAAGCCGTTTTCTATTCTACCGATTGGACGAATTTCCATTTTATAAAACCTTGGCAAGGAAGGATTTCAATCTGTCGGAACGAGGATTCTCAAATATATCCGTTGGCGTTCCTTCTTCAACTATAACACCTTCATCCATAAACACAACTCTGTCCCCAACTTCACGAGCAAAGCCCATTTCATGAGTTACTACAACCATTGTCATTCCGCTTTTCGCAAGATCCTTCATAACATCAAGAACCTCGCCAACCATTGCAGGGTCTAAAGCAGACGTGGGTTCATCAAAAAGAATTACGTCAGGTTTCATACATATTGCTCTGACTATTGCTATTCTTTGCTTCTGACCGCCTGTAAGCTGTGCAGGATAGCTATTCGCTCTATCCCCAAGACCTACTCTATCAAGATATTTCTGTGCTTTCTCCTCGGATTCTGACTTTTTCATTTTCAGAACCTTAACAGGAGCAAGAGTAAGATTTTTCATAATAGTCATATGAGGAAATAGATTAAAATGCTGGAAAACCATTCCCATTTTTTGTCTGTGCTTATTGATATTTACCTTCGGATCAGCTATATCTACATTTTCAAAAAATATGCTTCCATCAGTAGGAACTTCAAGAAGGTTAAGAGAACGGAGTAAAGTTGATTTACCGCTTCCCGAAGGGCCGATAATAACTACAACTTCACCGCGTTTTATATCAATGTCAACACCGTTCAAGGCTTTGACTTCTCCGCCTTTATAATATTTTTTTACACCCTTGACGCTTATTAAAACATTAGACATATAAACACCTTACCTTTCGCTCTTTTTCAGCTTTTTCTCAAGCAAGCCAACAAGCTTTGTTAAAATAAGCACGAGAACGAGATAAACCAAAGCAATTGCTATAAGAGGCATAAAGTTGCTGTAGGTTATTGATCTGATTCTGATTCCTGCTTGAGTCAAGTCAGCAACACCGATATAAAAAGCAACAGAGGTTTCTTTAAGCAAGGTTATAAACTCGTTTGCAAGAGAAGGAAGTACAGTTTTAAATGCCTGTGGGATGACGATATACAACATTGTCTGAGCATAGCCAAGACCAAGGCTTCTGCCTGCTTCTGTTTGTCCACCGTCTACCGATTCAATACCGCCACGGATAATTTCAGCAACGTATGCACCTGAATTTATACCAAAGCATATAACAGCCGCAAGGAATTTATTTACGTCTAAAGGAGCGAGAATAACGAAATAGATTATAAGGAGCTGAACCATTACCGGTGTTCCACGGATAACTGAAAGATAAATTTTACAGAAACCGTTCAAAATCCCCAGTGAACCTGTTTTATCGTGAGTTACTCTGATTGCGGCAAT
>JAZOCZ010000152.1:0-6480 GCA_045596755.1 Eubacteriales bacterium
CGATTTTTCGGGGAAACCCGACACGAGAGAAAATCCCTCCTTCTCGCCTCGCATATTTTTTTATTTTCTCAACTTTTTTCTCAAAAACCTATTTACATCCATAAAAAAATGTGATATAATACTCACGCCAAGCTAACTTAATATATGTGGGAAAGGGTGTTTTTCTTTTTCAAGGGATAATTATACTCTTTTTTGTACATAATTACATTATTGAATTTGATAAAAATGCAAATTCCATTTATGTAATTATGGTTACACCCATTTCACGTAAAGTTAGTTTGGCGACTATCGGAGTTTGCGTTTTTTGTGCGGTTGCTTCGGTAGCCGCACTTTTTATTTTCTGCAGAAACATAATCCACTCACTATTAAAATGAAAACTGCTTTCATTTTTTTAACTGTTCCACCCTCGTAAAAAGAGAGGGTCTCCCCTCTCTTTAACACATTATTTCATTTACCTACTTCTCCGCAAACATACTGACTAAAGTAACTTTCAAGTCGGGCACGTCGGGGATACTTTTACAGACTATGGTTAATTTTGAACATTTGTTGATTGATACACGGTAGTTTTGCGCTTCTTTAGTTGTTATATTTTCTTCGAACACTAACCGTTCGTCAGCGTAAATACAAATTGTTGCAAAAGTGGAATGTTCAAGTCCATTTTCCAAGGTTGATTCATCGATTATAGAAACTCCCGCTTTGAAGTAGAACGTTTCATATTTTCCGTTAAGATTAAAGCAAGCAAAAACGTCGTTAGACCATTTTTCAATTTTCGGAAAAAACACACGCAAAGCATCGGTATATTCATTTCCGCCCAATTCCACAGTTTCACCATTTTTGGAATATGCACAAAATAAGGAATCTTCCCCCGATTTGTAATAAGGTACTATATCCTGCATAAGTTTTACGGAATTCATTTCTTCCAACGAATTATCATCAGAAATTATAACTTCTTCCATCCATGCAGTTATTTCACCTACCATAAGAATAACGCTCGCACTTTCCGTTTTGAAACTTACACTTTCCGCATTTTCAACATTTAAAGTATAAAACTCAGGCAGGTCATGGTTATACACCGTTTTTTCAAAGGCTAAACTTTCATCTACAAAAATGGAAATCTTCTCACTATTTTGAAAATATACCTTTTCAGAATGAATAGAGCCAAGGTAAAAACTTATATTCTTAAAACCTTTGCTTTGTAAGTTAAACTTTACAAAACTGTTTTCATTATCACCGTAAGACGTTCCAAGAAGGACCCCACTGATAAATTCTCTACCACCCATGGAAATTGTTTTTCCGTCTTTCAATATTTCAACGCCTTTTTCTTCCAATACAGTACAAACTTCCAAAAGATTCACATTGATAAAGTTTTTGCTTTCATCATCTGATGAATCACACCCGCAAAGAAGAAGACAACATATCAAAAAGGCAAAAAACACCTCGGTTGTTTTGTTAATTATATTCATAGGCTTTTATCTTAAAGGAATTTATTATTTCCAATCCTTTGCTCCTACGATATCTGATATATTTCCCATGCAGTCTCCACTTACAACGAAATATTCCCACAAAGGAACGTGGCGTTCCCCGATAGCAGAGCGGACGGCACCAACTCTTTCAAGTTCCACATTACTTGGAATAACATTCTTATCCTTGGTATACCGCAAAAGAACAACGCCCTTTGCGAAATTACCAAAAACGTTATGCTTCAACGATTCAGAAAATCGAGTCATCGCCTTATTATCACATTTTTCAAGAAAATAAAGAATTCCGTTTTCCTCTGTTATAACAACGGCATAATACCCTTCTTTTCTCACACGTTCGGCAAGTTTCTTTACACTTTGTACGCATTTTCTATATTTGGATTTTATCTTATGGTCTCCTTTGAAAACAGAAACAGCCGAGTATATCTCACTGAAAACATCGGATTCCATATCATAAAGCCTGCGTCTTGCCTCTCCCAACGCAAGTATGAGAGAAGTACTGCTTTTTCCTACGCCTTCAATTTCCATCAATTCCTTTGGCGAGGAATCAAGCGCTACTGAAACAGAATCGAATTTATCCAGAATCTTATGTGCTATTTCATTTGTGTTTATTCTTGGGATACTGTAAAAAAGCAATATTTCCAAAAGTTCATGCGGTTCAAGGCAACAATCTCCGCCTTTAAGCAATTTACTTTTCAAACGATTTCTATGACCGCTGTGTAAAGCAGTTTTTCTTTTTGAAGATTCAGATTTCACCGTAGAATCCACCCCAACCATCTTTTTCTATAATCTTAAAAATTCGTTCATTGAATCTGCTATTCCACCGTCTAAAATGCCCTTATAGCCATTTGAAGTTACGATAAAATGCTCAAGCAGTTTTATTTTAAATCCTTCAAGTTCGAAGGAAAGCATATACGTAGATTCCCAATCTCTTTTTGAATAACTAAGCGAATCGCTCGTATGATTATGAGCAATGATTACTTTCTCAGCACCAATATTAAAAGCCTGTTCTGCAATTTCTTCTGCATTGATATGTACAGACGTCATATCATTTGCAGAGGTTTTCTTTATATCGAGAACAACGTTATGTTCATTCAAAAAGGCGATGCAAAAGTTCTCCGTCTTGTCACCGCCTATATATTTTATGAAAAACTCACCTGCTTCATCGTACCCCGAAAGAGTTCCCAAGCCTTTACCGAGAAGTTTTTCTGAATCCCTTAACATAAAAATTTCGTCTACTACTTTTAAAAATGCGACCTTGTTTTTTATTTCAGACTTTTTCAGTTTTTTATACCCTTCCCCATTCTCCATATTCATCAATAAGGTTTCCAGCAAAAAAGAAAGGCTTTGAACACCGAAATTTTTCTGATTATGTTCACTAAACTCCCTTATACGTTCTATGCTTGTCAAAAATTCTTCATCGGACAAAACGTGCATAAAAATCAGTTCCATAAGTTCTGAATCAGTAAGCGAGGAAGGATTTGTAACAATCCTTTCACGAAGATAATTTTTATAGATTTTCACATCATTTCTATCAAGTAAAGAAAAATACCTATCATGTTCCACTTTCATAATTATCTCCATATACTGAAAAAAGTTATTTCAGCATAATGCCAAAATAACTTTTTAATGGTAGCGGAAGTCGGACTTGAACCAACGACCTGCCGGGTATGAACCGGATGCTCTAGCCAACTGAGCTATTCCGCCGTGCAAAAAAAAGTATACCACAAAAGAACTTATTTGTCAACCCCTTTTTTTATTTTTTCAAAAAACATTTTTTTAAAGTGAATTCCCAAAGTAAATTCCACAGTGGAATTTAGAAATGGAATTTACCCTGGGAAGGATTTTGTGGTAGAATTTAGTCTGGGAAAAGGAGGTACCCGACTATGAACCACGAAAAGAAAAACAAACATATGAGCCTTGATGATCGCATCGAAATTCAAGAATGCTTAAACAAAGGAATGAGCTTCAAAGATATTGGCAAAAGGATAGGAAAAGACCCAACAACAATATCCAAAGAAGTTAAACTCCATGGGCAAATTTACACTAACAGCTTCACCAAAACAGATGAATGCTGTCCGAAACTTTTAAAAGCTCCTTTCGTGTGCAATAATTGTACTAAAAGGAATCATAGCAACTGTCATTATCCGCGCAGGACTTATCAAGCCAAAACCGCACAAAAAGAATATGAAACAGTGTTGGTAGAATCACGCGAAGGAATTCCTTTGTCAAAAGAAGAATTTTACAGAACAGAAGAAATCATTTCAAATGCAGTACGTTCTGGTCAGAATATTTACCACGCTATACAAGCTAATGAGTTGTCAGTTTCAAAATCAACCGTGTATAGACACATTGAATATGGTTATTATACAATATCTAAAATCGACTTACCACGAGCTGCGAAATTCAAACCAAGAAAAGAAGAAAAGGGAGAATACGTTCCCAAAGGTGTTAAAATTGGAAGGACTTTTGAAGATTTTATGCTTTATCTTGAAGAACATCCTTTTACGTGCTATATGGAAATGGATACTGTTATCGGCAGAATTGGCGGAAAAGTGATTATGACATTTCAATTTGTAAACGTTGATTTTATGTTTGGTTTACTTCTTGATGACAAAACCGCCGCTGAAGCTGCTCGTAAAATACGATGCTTAAAAAACGTTTTGCGTTCTTCAAACATACGTTTCGGAGATGTTTTTCCTGTCATACTCACCGACAATGGCGGTGAATTTAGTGATGTTTTTGCCTTTGAAAACGACCTTGACGAACAAAGTGAAACGAAAATGTTTTTCTGCGACCCTAATTCCCCTTATCAAAAACCACACGTTGAAAACAATCATACAATGTTTCGTGGTATTGTTGAAAGCGGAACATCATTTGACAATTTTACGCAAGAAAACGTTAATTTGATTTTTTCCCACATAAATGCTGTTAAAAGAAAACAGTTCAATGGCAAAAGTGCCTATGATATGTTTACTTTTACATATTCTAAAGCTCTTGCTGATATTTTAGGAATATCATTTATTGAACCTAAAGATGTCATTCAAACCCCAAAATTGTTGAAAAATTTTTCTTAAAGTAAATTCCAGCCATAGTGGAATTTAGTCTGGGAAATATCCTTCTCAGGCTTTTTTGGCATGCAATTTTTTGTTTTTTCTTTTCAAATACCTCGTCTTTTCAACTGTTCCTTTCACATCTTTGTGTTTATTTTCCTTTTCCTACACTTAATTCCGCTTCTTTCCCATACTTAATTCCACCTCTTTCCTACTGTGGAACTTACTTTGGGAATTCACGACATTTTTTTAAGTAAATTCTCAAAGTGAATTCTAAACCACCCCAAAAAATAGAATTCAGTTTGAAAATTTGCGTTTTTTTATCATACAATCGTTTTTTTATTACCGTATAAAACAGAAAAATCACCCAAAATCAAAGGGTGATTTTCATTATTGTGATTTTTAGCCTAAATTAAAGCAAGTACTTAATCGTCAATTACAATGTCGTCCATAGTCGTTTCTGTATAATCAGCAGGAATATCGAAGCAACCTTCGATAACGCCTTCTTTTACTTCGAATCCAACAACTGCTCCATCCATCAAAGCATACTTGATAACGCCTTCTGCGTCAACGTAGAATTTTGCATCTTCTCCGCCGCTGATTGTTTTGAAGTTATCAACAGTGTATGTAACTCCGTTAAGTTCTTCAGTTGTTGAAGAAACGTAGGAAAGATCACCAAAAAGAGCTTCTACAGTAAACTCTTCTTCAGAATCCGTAGCATCAGAAACAATATATGTTTTTGATGCATCATCAAAAACATATGACTTGCCATCTTTAGTAAGAACTCTCATAGATTCCGTTCCTTCAGAAGTGGTTGTCACCATTTCAACGTAGTTGTTTGAACCAAGGGCACAAACTGTGTTTACCATTTTGAAAACACCCGCATCAACGGAAACTATAGCCGTAACGCCTTTTGTGTAGTCTATAGATG
This sequence comes from Eubacteriales bacterium, assembly GCA_045596755.1. Taxonomy (GTDB): domain Bacteria; phylum Bacillota; class Clostridia; order Oscillospirales; family CAG-382; genus SIG653. The sequence continues at coordinate 5,463 of JAZOCZ010000152.1, forward strand.
AAACATATTTGTATGAAGCTGTTTCTGTGATATCGCCTGCAGGAGCATCTGTTGAAGCATCGGATGCATCTTCGGATGCTACTTCGGATGCTGTTTCGGATGTGGCTTCGGATGTTGCTTCGGATGCTGTTTCAGATGTGGCTTCGGATGTGGCTTCGGATGCTGTTTCGGAAACAGCGGAGCTTTCTTCCTTGCTTGCTTCTTTGCTTGTTTCTTCATCACCGCAGGATGCAAGAGCAAAGATTGATAACGTCATTACTGCAACGAGTAATAATGCAAATAACTTTTTCATTGTTGTTTTTCCTTTCAGAATTTTTTATTTTCAGTTCAACCGAACCATTTGAAATTATACTCATTTTTGAAGCTTTGTCAATGATTCTTGAAACAAAATTCAAACCGTAAAAGACTTTTTTATTATTCAATTCAACGAACCTTATTCAATTAAACGAACCCGAACAAATACGAAATCAAGGCAGTTTCTTCCCGCATTTGTTGCAAAACTCAAAATCGTCTTCAACAGGATTTCCGCAATATGGGCAAAACTTATTCTCATCATCATGTTTATCGCCAAATCGATGGTTAAGCGGGTCAGGTTCTTCATTTTCATCCGTAATATCGTATGCAGAATAACGGTTTTTGCCTGTGGCATTTTTGAAATTATATATTGCTCGTGTAACCGCAACTGCTATAAAAACTATACCAAACAAAGCGAATGCTCCTCCGCCTGCACTTGCAGCTACTACCGTCCACACAACTCCGAACAAACCTACAAATATGCACATTATACCGCTCATAAAAGACGGTCCTCTGCCGGGTTTGATACTTTTCATCACACGTTCTCCTTTCAATATCAAAAAGGGTTCGACGCCGAAGCCTTGAAACCAATTGATGCTGGAGCTAATGGGGGGATTTGCTCTCGCGTGCGCGCTCGGTCAGGGTCGGCTCTGGCTCTCCACTGGAGAGCCATTCACTACCGACCCGTTCAAATCCCCCTTCTTAATCTTGAAAACAATTCATG